>NVTL01000089.1 GCA_002401565.1 Rhodospirillaceae bacterium | reverse complement strand
TTCTCAAAACGAAAGGCTCTACAGTGGCGACATTTTACGCCGCTACAATCAGAAAATCTGACCGCTTCTGTGGGGTACTATTGCTCCGGAATTTACACGCCTGAGTTTGATGACATGGAACAAGCCCAAACCATCAACGGCCTGATCATGGATCACTACAATGACATCATTGAAAGCCTAAATGACGGACAATACCGTCCAGTTTATGACATTGATACTGACGATAGCATCCTCTGGGAAACGTGGGCTGAAGGATTTTCAGAAGCTCTTTCTCTCGCTCCTGACGCTTGGCACAATTTCCACAAAGATCAGAATAAAAATATACAGAGTGCCTTTTTTATGCTCGCAAGATTGGCGCAACTTGCGACCCATAACCCTGATCTTGAACCCATGGAAATAGACACTGAGCTGAAAAAACTCGCTTCAGAAATCATCCCTTTACACGTCGAAACCTTACACCGCGCAAGACTGGCGGCGGCAACACCACACCCCAAAACACCTGCCAATCAAAACCGCCCCAAAGTTGGACGCAACGCCCCCTGCCCTTGTGGATCAGGGAAGAAATATAAGAAATGCTGTTTGACCTAAATAGTAAGTAGAGCCACCTAAACCGTTGAGCACACCGTGCGAATAAGCCCCCCACGAAAGTGGGCAGAGCGGATTGTGGTACCACAATCCATGTCCTGCCCCTCGACACGACATGGAAGACGCGGAACTCATTAGAAAACACAGAGCCACAAGGGTAATACCCCCCCAATAATTAGCGGTGGCCTTAACACCAACTTCAAATTCCTTAATCTAGCGGGCCTTGGAGGAACGAACGTAGCTTTATATTGTCCGAGTGTAGCGCCTTGTTAGCTGTTTTGGGTCATTTTAAGCCCATCATTCAAAAGGGTTAAATTAGGCTTATTTGTATAATCAATAGACCGTAGCCAATCTAAATAGTATTTTTTTAATATTTCGTTTCCTTTAGGATTAAGCATTGATGAAGTAATAGAAAAATCAGAATCTACCCCTAATTCCAAAACTTCTTTTCCTTCATCTGATAACAGGTTGTTTTCTTTTAGCCACTCCATTACTGCCACAAAATGTTCTTTTGCTACTTTCAAGCTTGGGCAATTTTGCCCTTCTGGAAAATGCCACGAAACTTTATCATAAACTTCTATATTAGACATTATGGATACCTCCTTATTTCAGTTTTCTTTTCTTTTGGTATCTCTGACAGTTGCCCCGTGTCACGATCCTTAATAAAGTTTCCGCCCTCATTTCTAATTCTATCTTCTTTGGCAACCTGCACCTCTTTTGGGGCAGTCTCGGATGTTACTTCAACACTCTTGACAAATTCTCCGTCCTTAGTAATTATAAAATCGATTCGTCTTGCTTTACCTGTTTCTGAATCTTTTACTATGTTTCCATCCTTATCTCTCAAGAACTGCTCTCTTTCGATTTTAAAGCCTTCTTTTTCGGGGAACTCTTTCTCAAGATCTTTCAGCGCAAGATCTTCTCGATTTGCTCCTGCTTCTCTATTCTTTTCAATCTGCTCAATTTTTTCTACATTGTTTTTTTCGGCGATTAATTCATTTTGTGCTTTTACACATTCAAGTGAACTATTCTCTATAGGCTCAATGCTACTTTGAAGAGGTGATTCTTTTAAGCCTTCGCCTACAATAATTTCATCAGACCAACCTGTTTCTTCACGCACCTTATCCTTTTCAATGACCGTAAGTCCCTCTACACTGTTGTCGCTACGCTCTTGAGATTCAGTGTTTTTTTCGTCATCCGAAAAATCTGGAATCGTATTGGATAAATCACTTCTTGAATCTAATTTATTGAGAGCCAAATCCTCTTTAGTCTCCATTTGTTCAAGCGTTGGGCCTAATATTYCTTTCATCATATAACACTTTCCCTATTCATCATTTTCACCTCAATAAATGCGTTCTCTAATACATTTCTGTTTTTAGGTTTATTTCGAATTATAAGTTCGAGAACCTGTTCCATAAGGGCATTGTCTTCCGCTTCATCAAACAAAGCCTGATCCAGCTGTGTCATCACCTGAGACCGAATAGCCTTTAACCATTCGATTGGTTGGTTAATATGGGCATTAGCCAAAAGAATTTTGGGTAGCCCCAGAGTATCCCCTACCAGGTAAGGCAGGTCATTTAGGTCATCACAGGCCTCTTCAACAACTTTTGGATTGTAGGGATGGTATTCAGCCTTTGCTTCTCTTAAGACCTCACCATCAGATGTCAGGGCAAACTTAATGACCGATTTAAGGAACCTTGACTTTGCATTAACTCGAATATCAACAAGGAGCTGGTTACTGGCCTCATAGGTAAAAGGAAGCTCATTTGTAAATTGATTAAACTGGCAAAGAACCGGCTCTAGCCAGTTGTTCTGATAAATCGCCGCACAACCTGTTTTTAAGGAAGCGAGCTCTTCAATCTGTTCCTCATTCAAACGCGCAGATTTTCCAACTAGGTTTCGATCATCAAAATCAGGCAAACGTAAAATAATCTTTGTATTCGTATTGCGTATGGCTGATTGATCCAAAAGTCCTGGGGCTTGGTCTGCAATGATAAAGCCTTCCCCATAGGTACGCATCTCTGCAATCGCGTTAGAGATCATCTCAACCGACTTGCCTTGAAGGTTTGCGCCCTCTTCACTTTGTGCGCCACTGGTTCTGCGGAGCAGGTTGTGAGCCTCTTCAATCACCGTTACATGCTTTAATTCTGAATTTGAACCTGCAGCCTCAGACATACGGTATTCTTGCAATTTCAAGAAAAGAACGCCCATCAAAAGGGATTTCGTTTCCGTTGACCCAACACGGGACAAATCTGCTATACAGGCTTGGTCGAACAAGATGGAAGGTTCCAATTCGTCTTTCTGGAATATCGTTTTGAAATATCCATTAGTCATGGATTTCACCCTTGTTACCAAGGCACCAGCATAATTCCCCTTCATTTCCTGAGAATAGTCTGACTCGTTGATAATCTTGGGCAAAACACCTATCAGATCATGAAAATCGGGGAAAACTGTTTTTTCAAAACGACAGATCGAATTGATCAGATCCCAACCGACCAGCTCATATGTCTCTTCAATCGCTTCCTTCAGGATGGCAGGCATAGCAGCATACATCGGCCAAACGGCATTGAGAATCTCAATCAGTCGGTCGATATGTTCCATGACATGGATGTTCTGGGGAAAGGAAAATGGGTTGAGGCGTAATAAAGGTGTATGTTTGACGTTCGTTCCAAATACATTGACACCGTCGTAGCCACCGAAAACATCCTTATATTCCCCTTTTGCGGGTTCAATAATCAAAAAAGGAATATTGTGATTTCGATAGAGCCGCTCAATGACGGAATAAATGACGTTAGATTTACCAGCACCAGTGCTACCCGTAACAAACATATGACCGCTTAGGGACTGAACATCAAGGTCAACATCAAGATATTGATCGCTTGTACCATAATTCGACACTTTGCCGACAGAGATCGTTTTTTTATCGTTTTGAGCGCCGTCCAGTCGCGTAACGGAGCGTCCAAAGGGAGCTGCGTCGTAAACCGGAATACCCGGAAGAGATTTTCTCGGCAAGCTCATTGCTACGGCTATTTCCCGCGTGCTGATCAGCGAGGTATGAGTGACACTGGGCGTTTGAAACATCTCAGGCATTTCAAAAATTGGGTGGCGTAATTGAGCTACATATTGTTGAAGTGCCATGAATTTTTCGCTGTCATCAAAGCTTTTCCACAAAGTAATGTTATTACGCTCCAAACCTGAGGTTTCACCCCGCAATGTGCCGGAATAAAGATCTGCTCCCAGCTTGACATCAATGCTGCTTGAGCCAACAAAATAGGCACCCCACTCCCACATTCCGTAGCTTTTGCATTCCTCAATACGTTCAAGTTGCGCATCGATTGATTCTAGCATTCCAGCCACTCGGCGATTTTTCCCAGTAATCTGAATGGATTTTCCGGTTCCTGTAGTTGTTGTGGCACTCTCAGTGGTGGAACTATTTTCAGCAACGGAAGTTGAATTCGTTGAGCTGTCGGCTTGTGAATGACTGTCATTGGTTGAAGTAGACGCACTTTCTGATCCACCAAACAAGCCTCCCGCAAAGCCAGCAGCACCGCCTGCAAGTGCTCCAATGGCTGCTCCAGGAAGAGTTCCGAGACCTAGGCTCATCACTCCCGCTGCGACACCACCTGAAAGTGCTCCCGACACGGCACTTGCACCAGCTTTGCTGATTGCACCTTTAATATCCATGCTTGCCTGTGACTTACTCTCCGATGTACCAAACCCAGTCGTATTGGTTATCGTCTCTCCAACAGATTTCGACAAAGTTTCCGTAATCCCCTCAGTCAGAGTTTTCCCAACGGCTTCACTGTCATTTTCGGAGAACGTGATGTTCTGCGTTTCATGTACAGATAGGGCGCTATAGATATCTGCATAGGCATTTTCTACGCGCTCCAATTCTCTTCGTGCGACTGGCGTTGCTTGAATGATGGCGGTATATTCGCGCCCTCTCATTCCATCAATGATCTTTTCGATCCCCTGAGAAAAAGAGTTGAGATCATCATTTTTAAGGGACGGAACACCGGCAATACTGGCAATAGCAGACATATCAGAGCCCTCTAACGGGCTGAGCAGTTTATGGATATCTTCATCAAAGACCCGTTCGCCGAACTGAATGCCGGGGAAGTTACCAGCAATAGCAGCCGTCAGAGTCTGATCTGCGTCGGACCCGATTTCACCATCATTTTTACGGGTGCCTATATAAATGTCCGTATGGCTTTTAACCGCTTTCAAGATAACCACAACGTTACAGTTAAAGCTATGTAGCGCGGAAAAGACGCTGTTGAATTTACCAAGCGTATCTTCGTCCTTGTCATAAACAATCCGGGTAACCCGTTGCAATCGCACCTGAGGCAAGGTCTCTTCAAGACTTGTTTCAAGCGGGATAACAGGCAAATGCGCGACTGCATCAAGGTAGCCTTTGAAAACAATGGTTTCAGTTTCTAGCAAAGCGAGCTGGAGCTTCTCCTGCCCCGTGATGTTCATCTCGTTCATGGGAACCCTTAATTCAATCTGTTAATGCTTTATAGGTGAGGAACACGAAAACTAACGCCACGATACCCCCACCGATCCACCAGTGATTTGTGGGATGGTGGGAAGAAAGCTTTTCCTTATCTTGATTATTAAAGGAGGCTGGAGTGACCTTTTCATCGATCTGAAAATTCGAATGACCCACTTGACGCAGATGGGACATAACCAGCCATAGGTTTTTAATTTTCTCTCTGGAAAAATTATCATTTAACTCGACGAAAAGGTGATCCCATAAGTTTTCTGTCCACATGTCGCAGCTATCTGTGAATAAGCTGTTACCATCGTCTAAATGGAATATATCCAGACCATTCTCGTCCGTATAGTCAATCAATACCTTGGTGGCAAAACCACCTTTTTCCCGATCTTCATCAAGTTGACGTTTAAAAATCGCGCGTACGTGAATAACATCGCTATCAGCAACAGCTTGTTTCAATCTATCACTGACATTCATTTTACATTCCTTTTTACATTTAGAACGTCATTTAATTTTTCCCGGAAATTGTCATGCCAAGAGATAATATTCTTGGCTTTATTTAGTTCAATTTCTTTATTGTTCTTATCTTTCTCGACGTTCTTCAATTTATATAAAATGTCATCAACTCGTTGATCTATTCCGATCATTTCATCAAGAAGGGCTTCTTTTGCATTTTCCTGATTTTCCCGGACAGAGTTTTCAAACTTAACTCGAGTCGCATCGAATATCCTTTGCAAATCAGTAGCAAGACCCTTTTGGAAGGCGCTATCATTAAATTTTTGAACGTCGGCGTACACGGGGATATTCAAATCATCTTTAAACCAGGTAAATGGGTTGTACAGGACTATTTGGCTTACTTTTTCATGACCCACGATTTTCCTTGCCTTATACTGATAATGAGACAGCATCTGATTGACAGGCTTCATTTCTAACAGAGAGGTTTGAAATTCAACAATCTCACCAGACAAGTCATCGGGAAGGCTTTTTTTCAATACATCAGCAACATGTTTCTTATATTCCTCGTGCAATGCTGCAAAGCGTACTCTTAAATCCTTTTCAAGACTGTCATGAAATTGAGCATTGATTGAGATCATCATTTCATTTGCTTGTTTCGTTTTAGAAACTATGAATTCCCTTGCTTCATGCTCATTTAGATCTTCTTTCTGCCTTTTTTGTAGGCTGCGAAGGAAGTGATTGAATTGAATGTTTATAGTGAAATTTTGGCTCTCTTCGTTTTTTTCAAAATTGAGATTTTCCACACGCTCTCTGAACTGTTTTGCTTTCTCAATACGACCTCGGTCATTTTGGAATTTCGCAATAACCTGATTGATTTTGTGTAATTCTTTTCCCTTTTTTTCTATGAGCGATTTCATCTGTTTGGTGATTTTTACTTTGCGTGCAGCTTCGTCAAACGTATCGACAACATCTTTCAATCGGGCAGGCTGAGCATGTTTCGAGATGTAATTTTCAAGAAGTTGTTCGAGGATGGGTACACCGCTTAGAATCTCAGCTCGCCTATTTTCATCCCCCTGCTCAAGTTGTTCATTAAGGGTGGCGTAGGCAATTGCGCCGATGTCATGTTTGACATGCTCCAGCATATTCATCTTCGGCTCCATAAGAAAAAGCTCTTTTGAGTTATTCAGACGTCCTCTTTGACTGCGGGTTAAAGCATCCTCGCCACAATTAGTCTCGGTTCGCAGCATCATGGTTAGTTCTGCTGATACAGGTATCACGAGAGGGTTATGAATTCCGTTTTCTTCAAGATAACTCCTGACATTATTTAGAGCTGTGGTAACGAGTTCTCCTCTTTCAGGATCAAATCCATCAATTTTATTCACCACAAACACAAACCGATCATGAGCTTCTCGTCCGCCCTTTTCCATCATATCCTTGATGACCTTCAACAAGGACTTATCGTCCTGCACCCCTAAATTATGGGCGTTAAGAACATAAAGAACCATGGAAGGACGGTTTGAAGTAATCGTCCGAATTGTGGCCTCGCGGTGACTTTCGTCACGCGAATTGTTCGGGCCAGGCGTATCGACAAGAACAAGGCGAACTTGTTCACGCTCATTGATTTCTGGAATGTTGCCTCGAACCTCAATCCGGGATGTTTTTTCATCCTCGTTCCATTTTTCCAGTAAAGTAGGCCTTTTATTGGTTACGTCCGAATTCGGATCGTAAATCACAGTCCAGTCATCAATCAGGCGATCATCATTCCCATACCTTTTTCCTTCAAAGCCGATCATATCGTCATAATCGTGAATTTTTGCAATAGTTGCTGTACATGCTTCGTTTTTTGAAGGCATCAGCTCCAATCCCAGCATGGCGTTAATAAGTGTTGATTTCCCTGCCGACATGGTTGCGAGGACATTAACTTCAAATTCTGGCGCAAGTGCGCGCTCAAAAGCCGCATGTATTTCCGGGGAGCGAAACTCATCAATCGGTCCGGTTTGCGCATCTTCAAAAAGTTTCTTTATATCGCTGACCCGTTCATCAACAGACCTGTCCGAGGTTATGTATTCCGCAGTGATAGAAACATCGCTTGTTTCCTGAAGGAACTGCTCGACCGCATACTTGACATCTTCCTCATCCAAAGTGGTTCCTTCAAAAACCAGATTGATCGCTCGTGAATTCAGCTCCTCGAACACCTTAGGGAGAAAACTATCAATCCATTGCGATAAACGCCTATTTCTGACGACTTCCATCAAGTTAGGATGAGGCACTCCATTGATGCTGATCTCGGTTTTGACCCTATAAGGATTATAATAAATTTTTATTTCAGTTGTTCTCATAGAAACACTCAGTTACCTGTGAAAATTGAAGAAGATGGGTAGATGATACCTCGATGTATTTTATGCCTTTGTAAACCTTGCAATGGATGCAACAAGCGCAGGATCATGTGCCCCATGAGATGCGAGGCTTGCCTGAAGGCATCTTTCAAGAGCAGGAATTCCAGTAATGATTTCAGCCTCGATGATCTCTTCCAACGTAAAGTCGCGATCACCAATGCGAATGTTTGCTGCCGTATTCTGGTGTAAAGAAGATGGTGAAAAATCTATTCCAGCGCTGGGAACATATTTGAGCGCCATGCCATACGTCTCTTTAAAAGCGAGGACATAGTCAATCTCATGAGCGATTCGGCATTGTACTCTGGAGGAAAAGGGAAGAGCTATTTGTGCTTTATGTGCCGCTAGGCAGACCCGTAATTCAAGAGACAGCTTGCCCATGACGGGAATAACAATCGGGGTTTTAAARCCCATTTCCACCAGATAGCTTTTGACTCGGCCAACATGGGTTTTAGGACACTCATCTCTTTCTAGATCCAGCGCGTCTATTTTATTAACCAAAAAGACTATGCTCGAATGATCCCCATCTATCTTCAGTTTGTCTGCAACCATTCTTAACAGGCGGCGCTCATCCTCCACCCCGAACTGTGTGGTGTTCAGCACAAACATCAGAAATGTAAAGCCATTCTCCGACAGGATCTTATGAGTAAGCTCACCATGCAACATATTGGTTGAATTATTAGGTCCCGGCGTATCGAGGAAAACCATACGTTTTACATGATTATCGATATTAGGAAAATCACCTTGAATCTCAATTGAAGTATAGGTCCCTGTATTCCAATCGCTCAAGCAGGAATCTTCATCAGAAAGTGAAACCCAGCCCGAGACTCTGCCGTCCAGATGAATTGCCTGCGCCCGGATCTCCTCCAGCCCGTCAATATCCGTAATCTTCATAGGGATCGCGGTACAGGCTTCATTTTTGGAAGGGAGCAAAGCTTTTCCCAGCATTGCATTCAAAATAGTCGTTTTACCGGAGCTCATTGGAGCGACAACAGCGACGACAAATTCATCATGGGTAGGTGACATTCTTTTCTTATTCCTCAATTTATCACTCAGTTTAGTTCAGCCTATAGATGGTATTTTCTTGTCAGCGCCATACACTTGTAAGATAGCCTATTGTTTTATAATTACTCGTAACGTGTCAAGTCCTCAACTTCATCGCCCCATGTATAAAGATGCCAGTCCATTTCCAAGCGACCGCTGGCACATAAACGTACAATCAACGAGCCATCTTCAAGTTCCTCAAAAATTTGTGTGGGATGGAACATGAACTCCCGAGCATCCACAGCCGCTTTGGGTGAGAACTTCCAAACGACGTTATAGGCCTTTTCTTCCTGATAAACCCCGAAGGAGCGTTCAGCATAGGCCTGAAGAGAAAAGCCCTCATCCCGCTCAAAGGGGGTTTGCGTGAGTGTCACGTTCTTGATATTGCTCAGAGAAAAAAGACGAAATGCATTCACCTGTTCATTTAAATTAAAGGCAACCAAATAATGCCGCCGGTTTCCGTAAAGAAAGCCATAGGGACAAACAGGCTGAACGCTCTCCGAACCGTATGTTCGCGAAACGTAGTGCAAATCCACCTGACAACATTTCAGCATAGCCTCGCGGAGTTTTTCCAGTACAGCGGGAGCAACCTGTGGGCGTGGACCGGGGCGCAGGGCAAACCCTTCGGCCTCTATCAAGGCTTCTAGGTCCGTTGCTGTTTTTCGCTTCAAGTTGCCTTTTTGCAGGTTACTAATTTTGAGATACAAACGCTTCAATATATCGACTTGCCTCGACATATTGTTATGTTCGGCATGTTTGATCGCAATTTCCAGTTCTGCAAGCTCTTGTGCATCTACTGAAATGAAACGGTTCACCATACCGGACGGTAAGCGCCAGTGCTTTTCCTTCCCGTCGACAGTGAAGTCTTCAATCTGGGTAAATACTATGCCTACTTTTTCGATCATTCTTTCCGCAGTACGCTTTGAAACGCCGAACTTTTCCATAACCTCTCTTTTGGTTACACCTTCAGCTGAAGCTTGCATCCTCATAGCTAGGTCGAATATCCTGTATTCTGGCATCACGACACTCCTCGCAACTTTTAAGGTGGAAAAAAGAAGATAATACACCACTTTATATATTTTTATGGGGCTGTACTAGATAACGCATAAAAGGTGTTATCATGTCCCAGACAGCATCGTTTATTCTGACTGCTGGCGAGGTTACAACGTGCTGGACGTCTCTGAATTCAAGCATTTCCGCATTAATCACTCTGAGCTTTTTGCAGACCAAAAAAATCATATCAACGGGATCGAGAATTTTTGGAATCAAGCAAAGCGCCACATGCGTAAATTCAACGGTGTTCTGAAGGTCCATTTTAGCCTATTCTTGAAGGAATGTGAGTGGCTTTTTAACAACAGTGACCCGTCAGCTCAATTAAAGCAAATAAGGCAATGGGTTAAGGGCAATTTGAACTAGTTATCTGGTACAGCCTCATTTTTATTTTTCTCCAGTCGATGTGCAATCTCATGGATCACCAAATAAATACAGACCAGTGAAACAGAACCTCCAATAAACCTTAACATGGGATCTATCCTTTCTTTAGATTAAGAGAGCGGGGGTATCTCTCCCCGCTTTCAAGTTTTAGTATGAAAAGTATAATGCACTGGGTCGTCATAATTTGACGAGGTTCCGTCAAAACCTTTCAAATCATATTGAATTTGGCATTTCTTACCTTTTCTTCTTACGAATTTGTGACGTAAACACTTCCCGAACTCTGTGACCCGGATACGTCACCAGCATTCCTGATAAATTAGATTCATTGATTGATAACAAATAGTTATACTTCATGCACGGCATTTGAATTTTTACAGGGTGTTTTTTGCATATGCAGTTCTTAAACTTTGGGCCACGGTCTGTTTTAGCCGCTTTTCCCGGATACCTCACCAGCATTTGCATGATTTAGATTCAGCTATTCCGGATGCAGGAATAGCTGTCGAACGCCCTCGTCATAGTCAAATCGTTAAGTTAGTTTAGTCTCTTAACTTAAGCATGGATTTCTAGAAGCGAACGCACCGTGTTGACCATGTGTTGACTTTTACATTTACGGGA
>NVTL01000088.1 GCA_002401565.1 Rhodospirillaceae bacterium | reverse complement strand
TTAGCAGCACCCGTGGAAGACGGTATGATGTTTTCCAAGATGCCACGTCCGCCGCGCCAATCTTTTACAGATGGACCGTCAACGGTTTTTTGAGTAGCTGTTGCAGCGTGAACGGTGGTCATAAGACCGCGTTTCAGACCCCAGTTGTCGTTGATGACTTTGGCGATAGGCGCCAAGCAGTTGGTTGTGCAAGACGCTGCAGAAACGATGGCTTCACCAGCATATTTTTCGTGGTTAACGCCATAAACGAACATTGGAGTTGCGTCTTTAGACGGAGCTGATTGAACAACTTTCTTAGCACCAGCGGTGATGTGAGCTTGGCAGCTTTCTTCGGTGAGGAAGAAGCCCGTTGACTCGATAACGATGTCAACGTCAACTTCGTTCCATTTAAGGTCCGCAGGGTTGCGTTCAGCAGTCAGGCGGATGGTTTTTCCATCAACAACCAAGTTGCCGTCCTTATGTCCAACTTCACCGGCAAAACGACCGTGAACAGAATCATATTTTAACATGTAAGCAAGATAGTCAGCTTCCAACAGATCGTTGATTGCTACGACTTCGAAATCGTTGCTGAAGTCTTGTGCAATTGCCCGAAAAACCATGCGGCCAATGCGACCAAAACCGTTAATACCAATACGAGTTGCCATGAGTAGTCCCTCCCAAAAAGCGTTATTTTATGTGAATTGATTTAGATATTGTGCATTTTTTACCATAAAGGCCGCCCTATCTCTAACCCCCAGCCGGGTTGTGTTGTTCCAGCCCTTTGGGGTGGTATTTGTTGTATCGTATCGGCTAGAGTATTGAAAATGTTGAATACATAGGCTTCTGAACGCCTGCTTGGTGTGAAGATTCATTTAGGGGGTAAAAACGACCTGACCGGGCAGGTATTCAATGTCTTTTGTGAAGTTTGAAGGATAAGTGTTTGTTGTGGTTGACGGATACCCCGATTGAGCCTTATTGTCGGCTCTCTTAAATGAATATGGGGAGCTTTAAGAAAGATGTCCGGGCAAGAGCGCAATACCGAAAAACGCCTGCAAGCGGCCGAATTGCGTCTGGCCAATGCCATTGTGCGTTTGGAATCGGCCCTTGAAAAGCAAAGCCCGGTTGAAGCGGCGGAGAATRARAAWCTSSSCGCAGARCTCAGYCGYCTGCAAACGGAAAACCTTGAACTCAAAGGTTTAGCCCAGAAAACCTCAATCCGTTTGGACGCCACCATTGCCCAACTCAAAGACCATATGGTCGCTTCATCAGAAGGGCAGGCTTAAATTATGGCGCAAGTCAGCATCACCGTGAACGCCAATACCTATAACGTTTCTTGTGCCGATGGCGAAGAACAACACATCAAAGATTTGGCCCAAGTTTTGGATTCTAAAGTCGCGGAACTGGTCGGTGCCATTGGACAAGCCGGGGAATCTCGATTGTTGGCGATGGCCGGATTGTTGATGGCCGATGATTTGGCTGAGGCTAAAAACCAGCCTGCTCGGGCGCTTGAACCAGCCCCCGCATCCTCCATTAACGAAGAACATTTGATCCAGCGCCTAGAAACTTTGGCCGCTCACATAGAAAGCATTGCGCAACGCGTCGAAGGCGCTTAAAATAGTCTACGGACGGTGGCTGCTCAATTTGTGCAGGTATCGACATTCCCTGGGGCTATAATTTTCTATCGGGAGCTGTCCCTGTCGAGCTCGTGGGTTCGATATCATGGCACCCACCTGTACCAACAGGCCACAGAGGATTGCAAACAACCCACGGTTGGCGCGGCGCCGTCCACTTTAATATATCTAGCTCTATATGAGACCTTTTATATTGTCCTCCTTCCTCAGAAAATCAGAATTACGCGATACGGCAAAACAAGTCCGGGCCACGGCCGCCGAGGATTTGGGCGACGCGGGTCCACGTGGCTTTTTTGAAAACCTGTTGGGCCTGTGGGATGAACTCAGCGCCCCTTACGAAGGTTTACAAGCCGTTTTTGCGGGCTATTACCCGATTGGCGATGAATTGGATGTGCGCCCGGCCATGCTGGCCTTGGACCGTTTAGGGATTACCCAAAGCTTACCCGAAGTGACCAAAAAAGATCGCCCGTTGCGGTTTCGTGCGTGGAGCCCCGGTGAAGAACTGGAACANGGCACTTTGGGTACCTTGCACCCCGTAAGCACAGCCCCTTTGATGCGTCCTGACATTGTCTTAGTACCGTTGCTGGCTTTTGATTCGCGCGGGCACCGTTTGGGGTGGGGCGGGGGCTATTATGATCGCACCTTGCAATTGTTGCGAAAAACCGGAAAAGTGACGGCGGTTGGTGTGGCGTATAGTGCTCAACACGTTGACGCGTTGCCCACCGATGACTATGACCAGTCTGTTGATTGGATCATTACAGAAAAACAGGCGACAAAAATCTTATGAAGGTACTTTATATCGGCGACGTGGTGGGTAAATCTGGACGCAAAGCCGTTCTGGATCATTTGCCCCGTTTACAAGACCAGCTGGGCCTTGATTTTGTCGTGGTGAACGGCGAAAACGCGGCCCATGGCTTTGGTATCACGGGGGCCATCTGCGATACCTTTTTCGCGGCTGGCGTTGATGTGGTGACCACCGGAAATCATGCGTGGGATCAGCGCGAAATTGTTGAATACATCCAAACCGAACCGCGTTTGTTGCGCCCGGTGAATTATCCCGAAGGCACCCCCGGTCAGGGCGTTGGCATTTATGAAGCCAAAAACGGTCAGAAAGTCTGTGTTATTCAGGCCATGGGACGATTGTTTATGGACCCCTTGGACGATCCGTTTGCGGGTGTTCAGCGGGCCTTGCTGAATAAAAAACTGGGCCAAAAAACCGATTTTATCTTGATTGATATCCATGCCGAAGCCACATCAGAAAAGATGGCCATGGGCCAGCATTTTGATGGGCAGGCTTCGATGGTGGTCGGCACCCACAGCCATATTCCCACGGGGGATGCGCAAATTTTGCCAAACGGTACGGCGTATCAAACCGATGCGGGCATGTGTGGCGATTACGATTCGGTGATCGGCATGACCAAGGGCCCCGCGATTGGCCGCTTTATATCCAAAATGCGCGGTGAACGTCTGGCCCCGGCCAGCGGCGAAGGCACATTATGTGCCGTGTATGTCGAAAGCGACGATGCCACAGGCCTAGCCCTTAAAATTAGTCCGGTTAGAATTGGTGGACGTTTGATCGAGATTTTGCCATAAATTTATTAATGTTATCATAATCTTTAACGCTTATTTTTTATTGTTATAATTGTAGTAACATGCCGGATAGGGAGGGTAGAATCATCGACCAGTTCGGGTACAAGACGCGATTTTTACCGCTTGTCGCCGTTTTAATGGTGGTGAGTGTGGTGGTAACGCTTGTCTCTGTCGGGGCGATGTACAAATTTTCTTTAGATGCGGAAAAAACCAGACTGGCCGAAATGGTCAAAAGCCAAGTGCGGTTTATCGAAGCCATTGCGCGCCACGATTCCCAACTTCATTCTAAGGCGCTGGCCGATCAGGCGCGTGCTGTTACGCTTTCCCAAGTTCTTGACGTGTTGGGCCGCCATCCGGGATTTGGTGAAACCGGCGAGTTTGTTTTGGGCGAACGCCAAGGCGACAACATCGAATTTCTGACGTGGCCGCGTCATTTGGATCAAAAAATCGAASCCACSCCCYTYATGGCMCAGGCSGCCGARCCCATGCGCCGGGCYTTGTTRGGWCAATCGGGYGTAWTGACGGGMATYGATTACAGRTYYGWRAYCGTGATTGCCGCCCATGAACTGATCAAGGGTTTAAACATTGGCTTGGTCGCAAAAATTGACCTCGTAGAATTTAGGGCTCCGTTCATGCGGGCCAGTCTGATCGCGTGTTTGGTTGCCGTTGGTTTGATTCTCTTAGGCGTCTTGTTGTTGCGTCAAATTGAAACCCAAGCGACCAGAAACAGTGCACCGGGTCTGCACCTTGACCACGTGAGGCATATTTCAAGGCGTGAACATTTTTTCTATTTTATTTTGATTATGGTGACCATCAGCACGGTCATTACGGCGTCGTCCGTATCGATGCTGTACAGTTCGTCATCTGACTCCGCCAAAACGTATTTATCGGAAATGGTCAAAACCCAGACTCAATTGATGGGGGCGGTGGCGCGGTATTCCACCCAAAGCCAACAAAATGGGGCTCAGTTGGACGCGAAAACGATTGTTTTGGGTGAAGTTTTAGATGCCTACGGCCGTCAACAAGGCTTTGGCAAAACCGGCGAATTTGTTCTTGGGCAGCGGGAACAAGACAACATCATTTTCCTCACAAAATCGCGTTATTTTGAACAGCGCATAGCCCCTATTCATATGACTCTTTTAGCCGCTAAACCCATGCAACAAGCTTTGATGGGGCGTTCGGGTGTTTTGGTTGGATTGGATTATCGTTCGGTCGAAGTTCTGGCGGCTTATGGCTCGGTGGCGGAACTGGGGCTGGGGTTGGTGGTTAAGATTGACGAGACGGAAATCCATGCGCCGTTTATACAGGCCACCGTGTTGTCGGCTGCTGCGGCGTTTTGGGCGATTGTTCTTGGGGCGTTGTATTTGCGTCAACAGGGCAATGATCAACGCCCCAACACCACAGAGAAAACGGCGCCTAAGACTGCTTTTTCAATTCAGTCACACGCCCATGCACCGCTGGGTCTGATCATCCTCACCGCTGGATTACTGTTGGCTATATTTGTTTTGGATGTGGTGACGCCTTTGGGCATTGCCGGGGGCGTGCCGTATGTTGCGGTGGTCTTGGCCGGGTGGTGGTTCCCTTCRMGGYTTCACATTRTCRTRATYGCGGTGATTGCGTCRRTTTTCACGKTGGTGGGCTAYGSCTTRGCCCCCGAAGGCGGTGTGTTTTTRGTKGTKCTGRCCAATCGCGCCTATGCCTTRRYTGTGATTTGGGTGACGGCTTTGATCGTCAGTTTAGGAAAAGCTTCTGAACTGGCCCGCAAAGCYCAGACCGAAGAACTGGCTAAGCTGTCGCTGGCCGTGGAACACAGCCCCTCATCGGTGATCATGACGGATGTTCACGGCAACATTGAATATGTGAACAGCAAATTCAGCGAAGTCACGGGCTTTGATCGGGCCGAAGCCTTGGGCAACAATATGCGCATGCTCAAGTCCGGAAAAATGCCAAAATCTGCTTATAAAGACCTTTGGGGAACGATTTCACAAGGCAAAGAATGGAACGGGGAAATCATCAACAAAAAGAAAAATGGTGAATTTTATTGGGAATCTGTCGGCATTTTACCGATCTTTTCGGCCACTGGAAAAATTCAGCATTTTGTCGCCTTGCAAGAAGATATTTCGGAACGAAAACTGGCCGAAGAACATCTTAAGCATCTGGCAAACCACGACCCCTTAACGGGGCTTCCTACCCGGCGCTTGGGCTTGGAACGCATTTACAGTGCGTTGGCCATGTCGCGTCGGGACAAAAACAAAACCGCTGTGTTGTTCATCGATTTAGACGGCTTCAAAGCCGTCAACGATACCTTGGGCCATGAAATGGGCGATCTAGTGTTGCAAGAGGTTGCTCAGCGATTGCTCGGCTGTGTGCGTGAAGTGGATACGGTGGCGCGCATCGGCGGCGATGAATTCATGGCCGTTTTGGTCGATGTTGCCGTGGAAAAAGATGCGGCGGCCGTGGCCCAAAAACTCATCAGCGTTTTGGCGGAAGACTTTATCATTGGCGAAAATCAAGCCCACATAGGCGCCAGCATCGGCATTGCTCTGTACCCCGATCACGGCGACGATCCGCATGAATTGTTAAAATGCGCAGACAAAGCCATGTACCGCGTCAAAAAAGCCGGAAAAAACAAATACCGCTTCGCCGCTGAATAAATTCAATTTACTCTGACCCCGTTGGTTCTTAGGTGCCTCCGTAATACATAACGCCCCATACTCTAACAGTCAGGAGGAGGGACCGAAGGTCCGGACTAGGGCCGCCCCAGGCCCCGCACAACGTGCGTAAGCCAAGCTAGCTACGCTAGCGCCCGGCATTTGAGGGGCAGAAGCGTAGCTTCAAAATAAGAAAAAGCCCAAGCCCCAAGCGAGGTGCGGGCAGGATGAATCCTTAACAGGTTGGGCTGGAATAAAGTAAGGTGTCCTCAGAATGCTTGTGGTGAATAAGCCAATAAATTCAAATTACTCTGCCCCCATTGATTTAATGATTTTGCTGTGATCAATTGATCCATCCTCGGTTTACTAATCAGCACCATTTGGAGATCAAAAGATGTGGCATGATCAACGTAAGGTTCACAAGGTATGCGAAATGATTGCCTGTAATAATAAAGGCGATGTCTTCCTGCTATTGCCAGATGACTTTACGGCTCTCAGCAGTCGACTGATGCCAGAATTGGAAGCGCCTGGTAGCATATCATTTAATATGGCTGTACACGCGAATTTGAGAGTTGGCCAAGATAATAAAACGCAGCGTGAATGGGAAAGTATGTTTGCTGACCGACTTTTTAATGAAATTAGAATCAAAAAGTTTTCACCAATCTATGAATTTAAGGGTGAGGATGCACGTAAATACGTCGAAGATTTTATCGAGTGCTTCAGTTATATGTTTCTAACTACAAACTTTTCTAGCGGTTTTATACATGATGGTACAGATGAAGTAATAAATATATCACTTCACGATAAACAATCATTGTTGGATAAAATTATGATGAGAAAAGGTAAAGTTCATGGGGAAATAAATATTCTAAGGAGTGACATAAAAAAACTTTCTGGTTTTGCACATAGTTTTGAATTGCATACATCAACTTTGAGTTACAATTTTTCAGAAGGTGCCGTAAATAATATTTGAATCAATGGGGGCAGAGTAATTTGATTTTGCCAAATTACGGGGACATCTTACTTAATTCCAGACAGTTAAGGATGCATCCTGCCCGTACCTCGTATGGGGAGTGGGTTTCTTGCTTTATATTGAAGCTACGCTTCTGCCCCTCAAACGCCGGGCGCTAGCGGAGCTAGCTTGGCTTACGCACTTCGTGCGGGGCCTGGGCGGCCCTAGTCCGGACCTTCGGTCCCTCCTCCTGACTGTTAGAATATGGAAATTTTTGGGGATACGTCGCGCGTACTCACCCCTTATAAAAACCGCTAATGATTTGTTTGTATGCTTTGTGCTATGTACACGGTGAGGGTTTTTGCGAATCCGCTTCATTTTTATTGACTTAGAAGGCGCTCGACACATGGCAGGCCATTCCAAATTTAAAAACATCATGCACCGCAAAGGTGCTCAGGACAAAAAACGGGGAAAGATTTTTGCCAAGCATGCCCGCGAAATTTTTGTAGCCGCAAAATCCGGCATGCCGGACCCGGATAAAAACCCCCGTTTGCGCACCGCGATTATCGCCGCACGCGCCGTCAATACGCCCAATGAAAACATTGCGCGCGCCATTAAAAAGGCCGAAGGCGGCGGTGGCGAAAACTATGATGAAGTGCGTTACGAAGGCTATGGCCCCGGTGGCGTCGCTGTGATTGTCGAAGCCCTAACCGATAACCGGAACCGCACGGCGTCCGAAGTCCGCTCAACATTTACCAAACACGGTGGAAATTTAGGCGAAACCGGATCGGTTGGCTTTATGTTTGACCGTGTCGGCCTTATTCAATACGCAACAGACACAGCCGACGCGGACACCATGTTCGAAGAATCTTTGGAAGCCGGAGCCGAAGATGTTGTGTCTGATGATGACGGCCATGAAATCACCTGTGCACCCGAAGATTTGGCGGGTGTGCGCGATGCATTGGCGAAAAAATTCGGTGACCCCGTCGAAGCTCATTTGGATTGGAAACCTAATGTTTCCACCGCTCTGGACGAACAATCCGCAGCCACCATGTTAAAGCTGATCGACGTGTTGGAAGACAACGACGATGTGCAAAAAGTCTATTCGAATTTTGAAGTATCTGACGAGGTTATGGCAAAACTGAGCGCGGAATAAAGGTCTGTAGGACATGCGTATTATTGGCATTGATCCGGGATTGCAACGCATGGGCTGGGGGGTTTTGGATTCTCAAGACAACCGCCTGTCGTTTGTTGCCGAAGGCACGCTGACCACCAAGCCCAAAACACCTTTGTGTGATCGCTTAGTGGAACTGTATGACGGGTTAAGCGAAGTCATGGATGCGTGGGCCCCCGATCAAGCCTCGGTCGAAGAAACCTTTGTGAACAAAAACCCCAAGTCCACCTTGAAACTGGGTCAGGCGCGCGCGATTGCGTTGTTGGTTCCGGCTCAGCGGGGCTTGGATGTGGGTGAATATTCCCCAAACCTGGTCAAAAAAACCGTGGTCGGGGCCGGACATGCGTCAAAGGATCAAATCTTGATGATGGTGAAAATGTTGTTGCCCGGATCTGGAAATGCAGGGCCGGACGCGGCGGATGCCTTGGCCATGGCGATTTGTCATGCTCATCACGTCGGCACCAATGCTCGTATTCAGGCCGCAATTGGGGGAAGACGATGATTGCACACCTAAAGGGCCGCATCGAAGACATCGGCGATGGCTTTGCCGTAATCGACGTGAACGGCGTTGGCTATTTGATTTTTTGTTCAAGCCGAACGCTGGATCGTTTTGTGATTGGCGAGGCCGCCACCGTGCATGTTGAGACCCACGTGCGCGAAGATCACTTTCACCTGTATGGATTTGTCGACGGTGGGGAACGGGCTTGGTTTAAACTGTTAACCACGGTTCAAGGGGTCGGGGCTAAGGTTGCCTTGGCGTTGTTGTCGGTCTTGTCTGGAGACGAACTGACCCATGCGATTGCCGCTCAGGACAAAGCCCAAGTCGGCCGTGCCAATGGCGTTGGACCAAAGCTTGCCAGCCGTATTGTTTTGGAATTGAAAGACAAAGTCGCCAAAATGGCTTTGAGTTCGGTCTCGACGACTTCGGCCTCTACACCGATAAATTCCGCCACATCATCTCCCGCCACCAGCGACGCCGTTTCGGCTTTGGTGAATTTGGGGTACAGCCCATCTGATGCCCTGACCGCGGTCAGTCATGCGGCGAACAAAGCGGGCGAGGGGGCTGATGTTGGGGCCTTGATTAAAGGCGCGCTGGCTGAACTTGGACCCAAGGATCATGGCTGATGAATGACGAAGAAGACCGTATCGTATCGCCCGAAGCCGCGCCCACCGAAGCCTCAGAACATGCTTTGCGGCCCACGTCTTTAGATGAATTTGTCGGTCAACAATCCATTCGCGAAAACTTAGGTGTGTTTATTCAGGCCGCCCGAAATCGCGGCGATGCCATGGATCACACCTTATTTTTTGGCCCCCCTGGATTGGGCAAAACCACATTGGCGCAAATTGTTGCGCGGGAATTGGGCGTGGGCTTTCGTGCCACGTCTGGCCCGGTTGTGGCAAAGGCGGGCGACCTAGCCGCGATCCTCACCAATCTGCAGCCCCATGATGTGTTGTTTATCGATGAAATCCATCGCCTAAATCCCGTGGTCGAAGAAATCCTGTATCCCGCCATGGAAGATTTCCAATTGGACCTGATCATCGGCGAAGGTCCGGCGGCCCGGTCCGTGCGCATTGATTTGCCCCCGTTTACGTTGATTGGTGCAACCACCCGGTCTGGATTAATTTCCACACCATTGCGGGACCGTTTTGGTATTCCGCTGCGGTTGCAATTTTATTCCCCCGAAGAATTAACCGGCATCGTGCAGCGGGGCGCGCGTCTTTTGGACATTGAAATAACTGAAGACGGGGCCATGGAAATTGCCAAACGATCCCGTGGTACGCCGCGTGTGGCCGGACGATTGCTGCGCCGGGTGCGTGATTTTGCCAATGTTGCGGGGCGCGACAAAGTTGATGCGTTGGCTGCCGACGCCGCGTTGTTGCGTTTGGACGTGGACAAGGCCGGGCTGGACAATATGGACCGGCGTTATTTGTCCTGCATCACAGATAATTATGGCGGTGGGCCCGTGGGTGTTGAAACCTTGGCCGCCGCATTGTCCGAACAACGCGATACCATCGAAGAAGTGATCGAGCCGTATTTGATTCAACAGGGTTTTTTAATGCGTACACCGCGCGGCCGGGCTTTGGCTCCGCGTGGTTATGAACACCTTGGCCTCAAGCCCCCCAAGGGTTCTGCTCAATTGGAACTGATTGAGGGCACGTCTGATGAACCTTAAAGATGGTGAATTTGTTTTGCCCGTGCGGGTCTATTACGAAGACACCGATGCGGGCGGGGTGGTGTATTACGCCAATTATTTAAAGTTCGCCGAACGCGCACGCACCGAAATGCTGCGCGAATTGGGCATTGAAAATTCAAATTTACAAGATTGCCATGGTATTGCCTTTGTTGTGCGCAAGATTGAAGTCGAATACTTGCAGCCCGCGCGTCTAGATGACGTGTTGGAGGTTGGTGTAAAGCTTATCAAAGTCGGCGGAGCGTCCATACAGGGCGAACAAATTATCCGCCGAAACAAAGAAGTCATCGTGCGGATTAACGTGCGCTTGGGCTGTATGAAATTAGACGGCGGACCGGGCAGATTACCCGCAGATATCCGCAAAATATTACAAGATGTTGAAACAAAAGTTGAAAAATAAGGACTCAAATTAATATGGACGGCAATACGCATATTGGTGTACAATCCGTCAGCGACGGCGATTTGAATTCAAACGATGAGTGACCACTCAAAGGGGAGCGAGTATGCAGCGTAGCTTTGTTCGAAAGATAACGGTTGGAAGTGTGGCTTGTGTTGTATTGACATCACTGCCCGATGGATCAAGAGCGGTGAAATCAATGTTTCCATCTGTAGCCCATGCATTTAATTGGGCATCACTTAATGTAATGGTAATTGTAAATACGGTACCGCATTGGGTTCCGCTACCTCCTATACTGCCTAAGGCAACTCCATTTTCGTCTTGGATGTTCCAATCTTCATAACTTAAATCTAAATCTCCCATCGCAGAAATAACTAATGTTCCGCCTCCAGAAGCAGTACCGGGGACACCTGTAAAATTAAACGAGTTATTTGACGCTAAAGCGGGGTTAGTTGTA
>NVTL01000005.1 GCA_002401565.1 Rhodospirillaceae bacterium | reverse complement strand
CCTTAACATGGTGGGCACGACTGGGATTGAACCAGTGACCCCCTCGATGTCAACGAGGTGCTCTCCCGCTGAGCTACGCGCCCTATTGGGTATCGTCAATGTGTGACGGGTGCGGTTTTTTAGTCTTTTCAGAGGAGCTTGGCAAGCCCTCAATCACGGATTTATCCAGTTTATCGTTGCAAGCATCATCTTGTCGCGTTAACACCTAAGAGAATAAACACATTTGGGGCTTTCATGAGCGCACGGTCAAAATCAGAATCTGCAATAATATCAGCAGGATCACCTGAAAATAATGATGTGCCTTTTGACGTCTCGATGCCGGACCAGCAAACCACACCTGTGGTTTTTGCTTCCCCGCACAGTGGGTGCAACTATCCGGCTTCTTTTGCGGCGGCCAGCCAGCTCGATTCGGTTGCTTTGCGCCGATCAGAAGATGCATTTGTTGATCAGTTATACGAGCGCGCTCCGCAGTATGGGGCACCTTTTTTGCGGGCTCACTTTCCCCGTGCTTATGTCGACCCCAACCGGGAACCATGGGAATTGGACCCCGGCATGTTTTCAGATGACTTGCCCGATTGGGTAAATACATCAAGCCCCCGCGTACGCGCTGGGCTGGGAACGGTGGCGAAAGTGGTCACCGACGGTGCCGAAATTTATAAAGGCACGCTTGAGTTTAAAGAAGCCGAACAGCGGATCAAGACGTGTTACAAACCTTATCATGCGGCGCTGAAATCATTGTTAGATGATACGCACGCCCAATTTGGCTCCTATTTATTGATTGATTGTCATTCCATGCCGTCCATTGGCGGGCCCATGGATTTTGATTCAGGCAACAACCGCGTGGATATGGTTTTGGGCGATGTCCACGGCACATCGTGCGCTGCCGAAATCACTGCATTCGTACAAACAACATTAGAAAATATGGGCTATAATGTTGTGCTGAATACGCCCTATGCTGGGGGCTTTACGACCCGCAATTATGGGCAAGGTTCAGGTTCAGGCCATGCTTTGCAGATCGAGGTCAACCGCGCACTTTACATGGACGAACAACACATCACGCGCACCGCTGGTTTTTCGACCTTGGCTAAAAATTTAAATACGCTGATGGAAGCTTTGTGTACGCTGGATATGAAAATACTCAAAGGTAAAGCGATGAAGGCCGAGATTAAAATTCGCAATGCTCATGCCAGAGATGCCCCGGATATTCAGAACATCTATGCCCATTATGTGCGCAACAGCGTCGCCAGTTTTGAAGAAGAAGCCCCCGACGTCGACGAAATTCTTGCTCGGCGCACCGCGATTTTGGATTTTGGCGCGCCTTATATCGTTGCCGAAATCGAAGGCAAAGTATGTGGTTTTGCCTATGCTTCTAAATTTCGCCCGCGTTCGGCTTATCGCCATACGGTCGAAGATTCCATTTATATTGACCCGTTGGTGATTGGTAAAGGCGTCGGCAAATGCCTGCTTTCAGCATTGATTGAACGGTGCACAGATCTGGGTTTTCGCCAGATGGTCGCGGTGATTGGCGGCACCGGGAACGAGGCCTCTATCAATTTGCATCGTCGCTTGGGCTTTGAACAAGAAGCCGTCTTAAAATCGGTCGGTTTTAAATTTGGCACGTGGGTCGATACCGTAATCATGCAACGGGCTTTGGGCCAAGGCGATACGACTCTTCCCAAATAAACCCACCCCCTATATATGGGACTGAGTTGGCATACGCGTTGCATGGTCTTGTGTATGAAAAAGATATTGCACATACGCGCTTGGCCGCAAAACGTTCGCCCCATTCTTGCCGGACTGGCAGCTGGATTATGTTTTATTTGGGTGCAAAGTGCCTTTGCGGCGTCGCCTCAACCTCTTGAAAGAGAAGCCAAAACCTGTGAGAGAGCGATAAAAGCTCAAGAACGCAGAGCTGGCATTCCCCAAGGCCTTTTAAACGCAATTTCCCATGCAGAATCCGGACGTTGGGCTTCTGAACACCGGGCAACAATTGCCTGGCCATGGACGGTTACGACCGGGGGTAAGGGGCATTTTTTGCCCAATCGCGCCGATGCGGTGGCTTTTGTGAAATCTTTGCAGGCCGATGGTGTTAAAAATATCGACGTGGGGTGTTTGCAAATTAATTTAAAATATCACCCCGATGCTTTTGTCAGCATCAGCCATGCGTTTGATCCCAATGCCAATGCAGCTTATGCCGCAGATTTTTTACGTCAACGTTTTGCGATCTCTAAATCGTGGATCAAAGCCGTGGGCGATTATCATTCCACCACGCCAAAACTGAATAAAGCATACCGAGATAAGGTGGCTAAGATTTGGCATGCTGCGCCCAAGAAACAAGACACCGTGATGGCGCAAGCCAAGTCTTCCGTTGTTGCTTTTAATCCGTCGTTAACCCAGCGGTTTAACCAATCCTTTTTGGCCCGCAAAACAGCGGGCGGCATCCGCGGTTCTGGGCTTGCCATCGCCAACAGAATCAAGGCCCAACGCCCAGGAGCCTCAAGAGATCGCCTGAAAGGTCAGGCCCAAACGACAAGCTTTGCCAAAAACCGCCAAGCCCAACTTATGGCGTGGCGTCAAACCAATGGTTTGAAACCTGTACAATCCTTAATGCCCACCATTCCCAAGTCCATAACCGTTCAATAACCAGACTGTAAGCTCTTTCAGGGTCGTTTAACCGTTTTCAAGTTATAATGTCTGCATCTGAAATAATTTGAAGGTCAGGTCCCATGGGCGAAGATGACGAGCATAAAACCCTGTTAGACGTTCCCCTTGAGGTAACGGCGGTTTTGGGCACGGCAGAGATGAAAGTCAGCCAATTGTTGAAAATGGGCCGTGGGGCCGTGGTTCAATTGGACCGCACCGTGGGCGAAGACATCGAAATCAAAGCCAACGGAAACATCATCGCTCTGGCCGAAGTTGTGGTGGTCGAAGATCACTTGGCCGTGACCATGACCAAAATTTTCAAAACTGCGGTCAATGGCGATTAACGGCGGCTAATCTTTTATCCCTTTTAATTCTTTCCATTGTGTTGTGTAACGCGGTGATCTTTGATCCCGGCGCAGATGCCAGTTTTTAGGGTTTTCGATGGGGCCTGAAAAAGCGCCAACCCGGACCAAATCGCGCACCCCATATTTTGCCCCGTTCAAAACATCCAAAGCCCGCTGCAGGCGCTTGGCCTTTTTTTGCGTTGGGGCTGGGGCGGCGAACAAGGTCGTTTGAGCTTGGGATTCGGGCGCCAACCCCAACAACATCACCCCCGCTTTTTTATACAGGGTCCCCGGACGATAAGCTTTTTGCAAACCTTTTAAAGCCGCACGTGTGATATCGGATGTGAGATTAGAGGGTGAGGTCAAGGCCACGGTGGCGGCCCCGCCGTGGCCGGCTTCATTTTCTTTAAAACGGTCCGTCAAGACAAAGGCATTGACCTCGGTCGCGACCAAGCCCCCCTTGCGCAAACGTTCGGCCGCGCGGGCGGAAAAGGTCGCGATGGCATCTTTTAATTCACCGTAATCGGTCACAGGTTTTGAAAAGCTGCGCGACGCCACGCATGATTTTTTCGACTGTGGCTGACTTTGCAAAACAAAGCATACTTGGCCCAACAATTCAGTATGCGTGCGGGCCCCAGTCACCCCCATTTTACCCCGCACCCAAGCGTCCTGAAGCCCAACGAAATCAGCAGCAGAGGTAATGCCCATGGATTGAAACCGTTTAGCCCAACGCCGCCCGATCCCCCAAACATCCCCCACGGGCGTGCGCCGCAAAGCGCTTTGGATGTCGGCGGGTTCTTTTAAGATCAACAGACCTTGGTTACAGGCATCTTTTTTGGCCCGTTCCGAAGCCAGCTTTGCCAATGTTTTTGTCCTGGCAACACCAATGGAAACGGGAATTCCGGTCCACCGTTTGACTTGGGTTTGCAATTTACGAAGGTGTGGGGCCAGCATGTTTTCATCAAAATCGTTCAGATTTAAAAAGGCTTCATCGATGGAATAGACTTCCAAACTGGGGCTGAAATCGGCCAAAATTTCCATGACGCGGGCGGACATGTCGGCGTACAGTTCATAATTTGAGGAAAAAACGGTGGTGCCATGCCGTTCCAACAAAGCCTTGGATTTAAAATAAGGCCCCGCCATGGGCACGTCTAACGCTTTGACTTCGTTGGACCGGGCGACGATACAGCCATCATTGTTGGACAGCACGACAATGGGTTTGCCTTCCAAATCCGGGCGAAACACCCGTTCACACGACGCAAAAAAATTATTACAGTCGACCAAGGCATAAAGCGGTTCTTTTTGTTTGCCTTGATCCTTAGAGCCCATGATCCAACCTGCGCACAGAACTGGTGACAACCCCCCAAATCGAAGATGCCTCGCCGCCACCGTTCAGACGAATGGGCGGGAAATCTGGGTGTTCGGCGATCAGGCTCCACTGGCCCGCACGGCCTTTCAGACGTTTAACGGTGAGCTCACCTTCGACGGCGGCAATCACCACATGCCCATCACGAGGCTCAACAGAACGATCCACCACCAACAAATCACCGGGAAAAATACCCGCCCCGCGCATGGATTCGCCTTCGACCCGGACAATGAACGTGGCCGCCGGATGACGGATCAGGTGTTCGTTTAAATCGAGACTACCTTCCACATAATCTTCGGCCGGAGACGGAAAGCCTGCATGCACAGAACTCGCCAACACGGGCAGCTTTCGGCAGGTCTTGCAACACGCCGGGTAAACGTTCGGCGATTGGCCTGCCCCCTCGTCAAATGCTTCACCAGATGCCGCCTCTGATACCGTCTCTGATACAGATGCGGGTCTGTGCGGATAGGCCGCGCCCAACACATCCTTTTTCATATCGACCACCTTAATAATAAGAACAAAGACAGAACATACATCATCACTTATATACAGACAAGTCCTGAATTCCCTTGAAAAAAAAGAACAGAGAGGGGAAACTGTCAAATGTGTTCTTTTATTCAGAGGTTAATATGCTTGAAAATTTAGATATCCCCCATTTGATTGATACTTACGTTTTGCCGTGGGGCATCAATTTGGTGATGGCGATTTTGGTCTTTGTCATTGGCCGTTTGATCGCTAAATTTGTTGTCTCCATCACCCGCAAAATTATGGCGCGAGCGAGCATGGATGATATTCTCATCAACTTTATCGCCTCGATCATCAGTGCGGTTTTGCAATTGGTGGTGATTATTGCCGCATTGAACAAGCTTGGCGTAGATACAACATCGCTGATTGCCGTGTTGGGTGCTGCAGGTTTAGCCATTGGTTTGGCTTTGAAAGACTCGCTTTCAAACTTTGCCGCAGGCGTGATGCTGATCATCTTTCGTCCCATCAAAACGGGCGATTTTGTTGAGGCCGCGGGTATTTCCGGAACGGTCGAACACATCAATATTTTCAGTTCGGTCTTTCGCACAGGCGACAACAAAGAAATCATCGTGCCCAACGGCAATATTTACAGCGGCGTCATCACCAATTATTCCGCCCGCGACACCCGGCGCATCGACATGGTGATCGGCATCGGATACCAAGACAACATCAAACAAGCCAAAGATATCATTTGTGAAATTCTGGACGCCGAAGACCGCCTCCTTAAAGACCCCGCGTATGCCGTGGCGTTAGCTGACTTAGCAGAGTGTAGCATCAACATAAACGTCCGCCCGTGGGTCAAAAGTTCCGATTACTGGGCCGTGCGTTCTGACTTTTTGGAATCCGTAAAAGCTAAATTCGACGAAGCCGGTGTCAGCATTCCGTATCCGCAGATGGATGTTCATGTGGTGAAAGACTAACGGGTCTTTATAAAGGCGCCTTTATTTCTGAAACAAACAAATCTTTCCATTTTTGTTTGAACTTGCTAAGGCCGCGCTGAAATTTTGATCTGGGTTCACCAAATATAACATCCAGTTTTCTTTTTTTTCGGACTCTTCGGACCATGACAATAAACGCGTATCTTGGTCTTCGAAACTGACGCTGAATTGGTTTAGGTCTAAACCCAGACCAACGCCTAAGGCTTTTACAAAAGCTTCTTTTCGGGTCCACGCTTTGAAAAAAGCTTGGGTGCGCTCGGCGGGCTTGATGGATTGCCAAGCCTGTTTTTCTATGTCTGAAAAAAACCGCGATACAATGTCATCGCGATCTTCGACCGCTCGAATGTTTTCGATGTCTATACCAACGGGTTTGTGTCGCGAACAGGCCAGAAGCGCTAAATCTTCGCTATGGCTAATGCTGAAATGCAGGTTTATGAGATTGTGATCTGGTGACACCTGAGGTTTTCCATGGTCATCATAAACAAATTTAATATCTTTTGCCCGAACGCCACAATACTGGCCCAAAATCAGACGTTGCAATCCACGCCGCGCAACAAACCGTTGGCGCAGGTGAGGAAAAAGAAAGGCGTCGGCACGCTGGCGTTCGTCTTGGCAAAGGCTGTTTTCGAAATCTATAAATTGTTCATCCGTGCGACGCAGTGGCAGTTTCCAGACATGGATTTCATCTTGCCCCAACTTAGCCCCCTCACCGTCCTCAGGACCTCGTTTTGAAAAACAGATCGTTGCGTTGGTCTTTTGAGCCTGAATGATCATGTTTGACCATCTGCACCCAAAATATCCAAAAGCGTATCTTGTTGTTTGGGGAAAYAAAAATGCCCACCCGTGATGCTGTAATGTTGAAAAGAATCCAAGGCCAAATCCGCCCACTTCGCGGTGGCCTCTGGGGTTACTGACGTGTCTTGGGGGCTGTAAATCGCCGTCAACGGACAGGCCAAAGGTCCATCGTTTTGGGTTGTTGTGTAATTTCCCAAAAGCTCAAAATCCGCGCGCAAAGTTGGTAAGATAAAAGCAACCAGTTCTTTTTCGGCCAGCAATTCTTCGGGCACGCCCCCCAGGCGACGCAAATACGCGATAAATTCTTCATCCGACCCCTTATAGGCTTGATCTAAATTAACCGGATGATGGGGGGCTGGGCTGCACGAAACCACCAATTGTTCCGGCAAAGGATGGCCAAGGACCTTCAGCTTGCGCACCAATTCATAAGCGATTTTTGCGCCCATGCTGTGACCGAACAACACATAAGGGGGGGTCAGGTAAGGCACAATTACATCAACAATAGCATCAACCATATCATGAAGATTGCGCACATACGGGTCCCGCAGGCGTGTTTCCCGTCCGGGGTATTGCACCACCAACATTTCATAATCCATGAAAAATGCACTCGTTAAACTTTTGAAAGCCGACGCCCCGCACCCTGCATGGGGCAAGCAGATTGCTCGCGGAGCATCAGGTGAATAGCGTTGGGTGAAATGCATCAACCATGGGCTATTTACGCGTTGATGAACGTGCATATTTGCGCGGTGATTTGCAGAGCGTAATTTCATATTTTCGCGGCCTGTCCTGCGCTAATTAAAGTCACAATTGATATCAACCTACACGCCACAGCCACATTCACCTTTTCGCGAGTCAAAAAAAAGCATGCACTTAATTGTTTGAATACGCTACATTGTCGTCACGACATTGTCATTAGATTTGTGTCACCGGAATTAAGCGCTAGGCTGGTTATGATTTTTAAGCAACTTTTACAAGAATCGAAAATCTCTTTTCGTAAAATCATAGGCCTTGGCATTATTTCTGCGGTGGCAAGTTGTGTGATGCTGGCGATCTTGAACAATGCCACCAGCGAAGTGAAGGTCGGTGAAGCAAATTACCAGGGCTTTCTTTTGTTTATGATTGCTCTTGTTCTATCCGTATTGACCAAAAAAGTATCCTTGGACCGCACCCAAAACATTGTTCAGGGCGTCTTAAGAGGCATCCGTATTCGCATCGCCGACAAAATCAGAAAATCCAGCCTTGTTTCGTTTGAAACCCGCGGCAAAGAAATTTATTACGTTGCCCTGACCCAGCAAACCAGTTTTATTTCCAATTCAAGCATGACGTTGATCAATGCTTCTCAATCGTTGGTGATTATCTTTGCCTGTATTTTTTATATCGGATGGATTTCCCCGGTTTCGTTGCTTTTGATTCTGGTTTTTGTGGCCGCTGGCATTCTTTTATACCAACTGAAAGAAGGCGAGTTTCAAAGCAAAATCATAAAGGCCACCCAAAAAGAAAGCCGTTTTTTCGCGTTGCTGAACCACATTTTAGACGGCTTTAAAGAATTAAATCTATCGAACAGGAAAAGCGATGCTGTGTTTCGGGAATTCAATACGATTTCAGATCAAGCCACCGCACTGAAGGTCGCGACCGGGGCTAAGCTGACGGAAACGATTATGTTTTCGCAAGCTTACATGTACATATTAATTGCGGCCTTGATTGTCGTTTTTCCCTTTTTCGAATTAACACCTTATTCTGAAATCCCCAAACTGATTGTGGCCGTATTGTTCTTTTGGTCTTCGCTTGAAAGTGTGGTCGCAGCAATTCCTGATTTTGCCAAGGCCAGCACGGCAATGGCTCAACTGAGCCAGTTGGAACAAGAGCTAGAACACGTCGAAGATCTGATTGCGCCAAAATCACAAACGACACAAGATCCCTTTACGTTCCGGGCTGAACTTGCCCTAAACCAATTGGTTTATCGTCATCAAGGTAAAGACGACGAAGTCGTGTTTCAGGTCGGCCCCGTGGACGCCAAAGTTAAAAAGGGCGAAATCTTGTTCATTTGCGGTGGAAATGGCAGCGGCAAAACCAGCCTGATCAAAGCGTTATCCAGCCTATATCCTCCATCCTCTGGTGAACTGACATTAGACGGCCATGAAATCAGCAAAGAAGAACGGTTCCATTACCGCCAACTTTTTTCAGTCGTTTATTCTGATTTTCACCTTTTTGACAAACTTTACGGCTTGCGAGACATCGACCATAAACGGGTCAACGGCTTGCTGGATCAACTGGGCTTATCTTCAAAAACGGCGTTCACAGGCAATGCTTTTACAAACCTGAATTTATCCCATGGTCAACGCAAACGCTTGGCGATTGTGGTGTCGCTTCTTGAAGAACGGCCGATTTATTTATTCGATGAACCCGCCGCAGAATTAGACCCCGAATTTCGCAAATATTTTTACGAAACGTTCCTGCCTGAATTACGTGATGAAGGAAAAACCATCGTTGTGATCACCCATGATGATCGTTATTTTTCGTGCTGCGACCGTATATTGAAAATGGACTCGGGCCTTATTGTTGAGGAGAAACAGCTATGATCTTGCTTCATTTCCTCAAAAAAGAGTCCAAGGTTTCCCCTTATCCATTATTGATCATGGCGACCCTTGGCGGGCTTATAAATGGCGCGCTTCTCAGTGCCTTTAGTGCGATTTCGACCAGCGGTGACAAAGGCCCCGAATTTCATTCGATCTTGTTAATTCTCACCACCATGGCGATGTATTACTTTACCAAAAAATATACCCTTTTATCATCGATGACCATTATGGAAGAAATGATCAATTCGATCCGAAAACGGGTTGTTGGTAAATTGCGCTATGCTGAACTTGGCTCTTTTGAACAGCTGGATCGGGCAAAAGTTTACAGCATCCTTACCCAAGAAGTGAACATGTTGTCGCAATCGGTGAATGCGATTGTGTATGCTTTTCAATCGGCCATTATTGTGGTCTTTTGCCTGTTGTATATTGGTATAAATTCGGTGCCGACCTTGTTAACCATGCTTTTGGCCTTTGTCTTGGGCGCCCTTACGTACATGCGCATTCACAAGGAATCCGCAGCAATCATCCGAGAATCTATGGTTCGCGAAACAGCCTTTTTCTCCGCTTTGGGACAAATCTTAGACGGCTTTAAAGAGCTCAAATTACATCATAAAAAAGACCGATCCGTTTTTCATGGTTATGCCTCTGTGACCCGGAACCTCAAGCTTTTAAATCTGCGCGCTGGTAAGTTATTTTCTTCTAATTTTGTATTTACCCAAGCGTATTTTTACGCCTTGATTGGCGTTGTGGTTTTCTTGCTTCCGGCCTTTTCCAATATTGACAGTCACATCGCAACCAGCGTCACCATCGCGACCTTATTCATGATTGCCCCCTTGATGATGGCGATTTCTGCGATCCCTGAATTGGCCCGCGCCAAGGTTGCTATTCATAACCTTTATGACATGGAAAAAAAGCTGGATTCCATTGGCGGCCAAAAATCACGGACAAAAAACAACCCCGGCTATCCAGACTTTCAAACCATTGTGTTACAAAAACTACTGTTTCATTACCCCCAAACCGAAGGCGATGAAAAACCTTATACGGTGGGTGAAATCGACCTGACGATTAAGCGCGGAGAAATTCTCTTTATCGTTGGCGGCAATGGCAGTGGTAAAACAACTTTGTTAAAATTACTCACCGGTCTTTATCAAAAGAACAGTGGAAAAATTTTGTTGGATGGCGAAGTGGTCAGCAATGCGTCCCTTCACCATTACCGCGAACTGTTTACCGGCGTATTTGCGGATTATCATCTTTTTGACAAACTGTATGGTGTCGAAGCCACCGACGAAGGTTTGGTTGATGAATTAATTACGCGTATGGAACTCCAAGAAAAAACGGCTTACAAAAACAAACAGTTCACCAACCTGCAGCTTTCTCAAGGACAAAAACGGCGTTTGGGCTTGATTGTYGCTTTGCTGGAAGACAAGCCCATTTATATTTTTGATGAATGGGCTGCAGACCAAGACCCGAATTTCAAAAAGTTTTTCTATGAAGAGCTTTTACAAGACTTAAAGGCCAAGGAAAAAACGGTCATCGTCATCAGTCACGACGACCGTTATTTCAAGTTTTCCGATCGCGTGATCATTATGGAATACGGAAAAATTATTGAGGACAATATCACCTCAAGCACATAATCCGTACAGCCGCCCTAAGACATAAGGGTCTGTTCCAATAAAGTTGCAATATCATCAATGGACTGATCATCAAACGTATCACCTTGGTGATCTGTGGCCTCTTCAGCGGGATCATCTGACACGGATAATTGCTCTGCTAAAAGATCTTCCCTGAAATATACGGCGAGTTTTTCAACAGTTGGGTACAAGAATACCAAAGTCGCGGGAAGCTTACATCTATAGCTTTTTTGCAGACGATTTCGCAATTCCACGGACAGCATGGAATCCATACCCATTTCGGCAAAGCCTTGCTTGGCATTGGGTAATTTAGACTTAGCCATACCCAAAACAGCACCAACTTGCTCAAGCAATTGGTCTTCCATAATATCTGGACGTTTCGCCATTGGGGCCGCTTTCAAAGCCTCAACAAGTGGGCTGACTTCGCCTGTGGCCTGTTCATCAGATTGAGGTTCAGACATAAAATGTTCAAATCTTTGCGGGGCTGAAGATTGCATGCCCCCGAACCATTTTGTCCAGTCCATTCGCGCCACCGTAATATCGGACACATTTTTCAAAATCAGATCCCCCAACAAATTCAACGCAGCGTGTGGGTCTAGTGGATAAATTCCGCTTTCTTGAAGCTGATCATTTACAGCTGCATTGCGGGCTAAGTAACCAACATCTGCAATGGCTCCCCAATTGACGACCAAGGTTGGTAAGCCAAGCCTTTTGCGGGATTTTGCAAGGCCCGAAAAGAAATTATTTCCGGCCACATAATTGCCCTGCCCAGGATTGCCAACAACGGCCGAAATCGATGAAAACAGCACAAAGAAATCCAACTCAACGGACCGCGAACATTGATGTAAATTCCACGCCCCTAAAGCCTTTGGATCATACACCTTGCGAAAATCATCTTCGCTCATTTGCGACAAATAATCATCGCCATAAACATTCGCCGCATGGATGATGCCTTTTAAGGGYGATGAGCCTTGTTTTATGTTTTCAAAGATTTCCCCCATCGCCTGAGCATCTCCAACATCAGCGGCAACGGTTTGCACTTGAACGCCTGCCTCTTGCAGTTTTTTAATTTGAGCTTGGGATTCTGGCGTCAGAGTTTTACTACGCCCCAACAAAACCAGATTTTTAGCCCCCTTCTGCACAAGCCATTGGGCAGCGGCGAGGCCAAATCCACGCACGCCCCCAGTGACCATATATGTGGCATTGCCTTGGGCTTTAAATTCTTCGTTTTGATCCAAGACCGGGCGTACGTCTGGGTCCAACATATCCACTGCAAATTTACCCGAAAATGTGACGTCCCCAATGTGTGAAGCCGCACAGGATGGTAAAGAAGGCAAAGCCACAAAGTTGTCAGTCACGTAGCCTTTTAGGATTTCCTCAAAAAGTTCAAGAATTTGATCCGGTCTTTGCGTGGCAAGATTAGCTATATCAACCTGAGCATATGAAATGTTTTGGCAAGACCCCGCAAAATTCAAATTTATTTTATGCTGACCAGGCGAGCCGCTGCAGTCAACAAATCGCCCAAAGGGAGCCAGAAGTGCAAAATTACGCGCTACGTTTGCGCCAACAGCCGACTGCAAAACTACATCAAAGCCTTTGCCATTCGTTGCTGAGCGGAGTGTTTCGATAAAATTTTCTGCCGCTGTGTCCAAGGCCAAATGAGCCCCCATGGACTGGTATGTTTTTACCATATCCGCGCGGTCGGTTACGATGCTCACCTGTGCGCCATTTTGCTTAGCGACCAGAAGTGCGGTAAGGCCAATGGCGTGATCATCGTCGAAAACCAATACAGTATCGCCGTCTTGCACCCGTGCACAGTGCCCCATTGCATAACAGCCAGAAACGAAGGCAACAGGTACGCTAGCCGCATCCTTTAAGCCCAAGAGTTCGGGTTTATGGGCAACCAGCCGTGCGTCAATCGTCAAATGAGATTGACAGCTTTGCGGGGCAAGAATAATGACTTCATCGCCTTTTTTAAAGCCAGAGACACCTTCGCCAATCATCGTGATGGTTCCGGAATATCCTGATCTATGCTTTTCAGACGAACGGTCTGGCGTTAAATCCTCAGAGGCTGACACGACCGTATGAGCTTCAATTTGGACTTCCCCGGCGGCGGGGCGTTTTGTGTCCATGCAAAAAGCATCTGCACCGTCTGTGTGTCGCCCTATATAATAAGGATGTCCGGTTTTTGCCTGTCGGGACCGTTCGATTTTATGGTCTTGCTCTTGCACACGGGTCAGGCGCCGCACATAACGTTTTCCGTCTCGAAAAGAAATTTCATCTTCTTTATCTTCACTTTGCAAAGCCTCAACAAAGGCTGGCACAGAATTTATCCGATCAAGATCAACAAGTTTGCCCTTAATGTTGGGATATTCATTAATCAGCACCCGCGCCATGCCCCACAGCGATGCAGCCTGAGGCTCTTGCCCATCAAGGCTTGGCGTTACCAGACAGAACACATCGGGCATCTTTTGTTGCTTGTTTAAGACATGAAGCATCTTCAGCAAACGAATTTCATTTTTATCGCGCAACTGGGCGAGCTGTTTTATGGTGAGGTCTGCGCCCTGAAGTGCCCCGCCATCTTTGCAAAAGATCAGTCCCCATGGCTCACCAGAGAGAGCCTCAGTTGCCAACATAAAGTCTTCATCATGCAAAGCCACAACGCTGCGGTGGCCTTGTTTTTTCAATTCTGTTTGGATTTCATCACAAAAATCGCCGCCTGAAACAATCCAATTCGTAGGGGAAGATCGTTTTAACACCGAACTTTCTAGCGCTTTTTCTTCCCATGAATAGGTATATAGATCGTCTGAAAATTTGCCGAATGTCGACGTTACATTTGAACCCACGGCCTTGCAGCGAAAACCAGCTACGTCCACCAAGACCTTGCCTGCATCGTCGAACAAACGGATTGTACCAACGATATGATCTGCGGACCGCTCTGTAAGTTCGGCAAAGCACATCACGGTCTTTGGCAGTTTTCCAAACACACGAATGGACTCGATCGCTACCGGTAAAAACAATCCGGATCCGTCATCGTCCCCCAAAATCCCCAGCACGGTTTGAAATCCTGCGTCCAAAAGCGACGGGTGCAGATGATAATCCTCGTCGTCAAGGACATCAGGTAATGTAAGTTGGGACAATGCCGTCTGAGCACCACGCGAAAAGACTTTGATGCCTTGGAAGCTTGGACCGTAGTATAACCCTCGCCCGGCAAAACCTTGATACAGTTCATCAACACTTATGATTTCTGTACAAAGGCTTGATAGGTTTTCAAGGTTTACGACAGGGGATGAACCCGACAGATCCCCGAAAATTATTTTCCCAGACGCATGATGCATCCACGGCTGTTTTTCGGTCTGGCTGAAAATTTTAAAATTGCCATGCGAAACATCGCAAGAAAGTTGCAAAGAACTTTTGTGCGTGGGCGACAAATACAGCGCCGCCTTAAATTGTAAATCAGAAAGCATCAAGACTTGCCCGTCTTGATCAGCTATTTGTTCCGCAGCGGCCAATGCGGCTTCGACGTAACCTGCCCCCGGATAGATAATATCATCATGAACTTTATGATCTTGAATATAGGACAAACGGTCTAAATCTAAATCCAAATCCCAAAGCGGCATTCCGGTTTGCAATCGTGCCCCCAACAGAGGATGAAGGCTTTCACCTGAAAAATTCTTAACCGTCCCGGTGCCCAGTCTATATTGAACGGATTGTTCTGTTTCAACCCAATACCGTTCCCGTTGCCAAGGATAACGCGGCAACGCCAAAAAGTTTCCAGGTTGAGGATATATTTTTTGCCAATCTATGGACACACCACCCGAAAACAAACCTGCCAAGGTTGCCAACAGCATTTTCTGTTCATCTTGTTCTCGGCGCAATGTTGGAATGACTTCGCCAGTAACACCTAAGTCATCAAGGCCTTCACGAACGGCAGTGGACAGCACGGGATGTGCGCTAAGTTCGACAAACAGCTTAGCCCCATCTTGGATCATGCGATCTATGGCCGTTGAAAACAACACCGTGTTTCGAATATTTTTAAACCAATATTCAGCGGACAATTCAGGACCAGAACAGAGCTCGCCCGTGACCGTCGAATATAAAGGCACCTTTGTTTTTTGGGGTTTTAACGTCGCGAGGGCTGTTATCAAGTCGTCTTTTAACGGGTCCATTTTGGGGCTGTGGTAGGGAACTTTTCCGTACAGCATTTTGCAGAAAATTTCTTGGGCAACAAGCTCGTTTTCGATTTCCTTAAGAACGGCTTCGTCCCCTGCTAACGCAACGGATTTGGCACTGTTAATGGCCCCCAGGGACACGTCGGATTCCCGCCCTTTAATGAATTTTTCGACCGATTTCGCAGACAAACCAACGGCCAAAATACGGCCTTGTCCTTCAGTTTTATGTTGCAGGCGGCTGCGATGATAAATAATCAAAATGGCGTCTTCAAGGCTTAATGCCCCAGACACATGAGCCGCTGCGACTTCGCCCGCGCTGTGACCAACAATTGATTTTGGCTGTATGCCCCAAGCCTCAAGCATCGCCGCCAAGGCCACCTGAATAGCAAAAATAGCCGGTTGAGCGATCTGAGTTTCTTGAATTCTAGACACATTTTCGTCGGCTGTTAATTCAGTCCACAATGACCAATCGGCATGAACAGATAACAAAGCATCACAGGCTTTTATTTTGTCTTGAAAAACGACATTATGCTGGATCAATTGGCGGCCCATAGCCCACCACTGTGGCCCCATGCCAGAAAAGACAAAGGCAATTTTTGAAGGTTCTTCGGCCTCTTGAAGGCTTTCGGTATCATTATCCAAAAACACATCAAAGGCTTCTTGCAATTCGGCCAAGGATGATGCGACAAATCCATGGCGCGTATTGTGGTGTTCTCGGCGCACAGCGGCGTTATAGGCAACATCATAAAATGATGCATCTGTCGTTGTACAAAAACGCTTTAAGTGTTCAACAGATTTTTTTAAGGCCGTTGCATTTTTAGCCGATACCGGAACAAGCCGTGGCGATGATAAAGGCTGATCTTTACCTGTACCAGAAACGTAAGATTCCGCACCTTCCATGGCCACATGAACATTTGTGCCGCCAAAACCAAACGAATTTACGCCCACGTAACGTGCCGCACCATTGCGGGGAAACGGTTCAATTTCGGTGACGACCCGCAAGTTCAAATCCGCAAACGGAATGTTTTTGTTTGGATTATTAAAATGAATATTGGGGGGGATTTGTTCATGGTAAAGGCTCAAGGTCGCTTTCATTAATCCGGCCATGCCCGATGCGGCTTCTAGGTGGCCAATGTTGCTTTTGACCGAACCAATCAGGCAGGGATTATCCGCAGCGCGGCCCTGTGAGAATATAGACCCGATGGCACCAGTTTCGATTGGGTCACCCGTTGGTGTTCCTGTGCCATGGGCTTCCACATAGGTAACCGCAGAGGGCGCAATCTGAGCCTTCTTATAAATGGCCGCCATAATACTTTGTTGTGAATCTTGGCTGGGGACCGTAATGCCCTTGGTATTGCCATCTTGGTTCGATCCCGTTTCGCGAATAACGGCATAAACTCTATTGCCGTCTTTTAAGGCCTTTGAAAGCGGTTTTAACAACACGGCCCCTACGCCTTCGCTGCGCACATAACCGTTCGCTGATGAATCAAATACCTTGCACCGGCCATCTGGTGATAAAAAACCACCCTTTGATGTTGCAATGGTCCATTCGGGTTTGAAAATAAGATTAGTCCCACAGGCCACCGCCATATCGGTTTCGCCTGAACGCAAGCTTTGACACGCCAAATGAACACCGACCATGGATGAAGAACAGGCCGTATCAATCGACATGCTTGGGCCTTTAAGGTCAAAAAAGTGGGAAATCCGATTAGATAAAATTGTTGCACTTGCCCCCACGGACGTATGCATCCCCAACAATTCTCGTTGCATTTCGCTGTACGCTAACAAGCTGTAATCCATGGCGAAACAACCCACATAAACACCCGTTTGGCTGCCTCTAAGATTTTGAGGAACTTCGCCCGCATCTTCAAACAATTCCCAGACGACTTCCAACAACAAACGCTGCTGGGGGTCTAGGGCGGCGGCTTCGCGCGGGGAAATACCAAAAAAGTCTGCGTCGAATTGGTCAAATTGATCCAAAAATCCGCCAAATTGAGTTTGAATAGTTCCGGGTACCGTTGCGTCTTTATTATAAAATTGATTGAGATTCCAGCGATCTTTGGGCACCTCGCTGATGGCATCATATTTATCGCAAATCAGTTTCCAAAATTCTTCTGGGCTGTTGGCCCCACTGGGAAAACGGCAACTCAAACCGACGATGGCAATAGGTTCATTTACAGACTCAGTTTTCTTTAACATTTTAAGTATTTTTCCAACAGAGTTAAGATAACTCATAAAGACAACAACAAATTACACATGGCCGTTTTTAATGACATAATCGATCAGATGGTTTCCGGGATAGACCACTTCGATATCTGAATTATCCAAAACACAATCTTCGAAATGTGTGCATCCAAAAATAAACGCTTCTGCCCCAAGGTCAGCACTGATACTGATCAACTTTTGCAACACTTCATGAGTATTTCCCACACCCTTTTCCAGATTTTCAATCAAGGGAATCATTGAAAACCCAATCGTTTCAATATCACCGTGGGTACGATCAAAAAAAGTTCTCATATTGTTTAGAGTGTGTTCATGAATAGCARCCACGCCAACACTTTTATACTTGGTGATAAAATCGTTATACACCGTGGTCAGGCTGATGATCGGTACTTCTATTTCTTCAGACAGGGATTTCCAATCCATGGCAAAAGAAAGTGTGTTGCAAAACACCAAAAAAACATCTGCTGGAACGTCCTTAATTTTATTCAAAACAAAGTCCTGCAAGGAATCATGATCTTGTGCACGTATCATATATTCACTTGGGCTATCTGTTATGGCCAATGGCACTGAAGACACGCCCCTTTTGGCCAACATATCAACGCCCATTTTGGCATCATAATGATCACCACCGATTACATAGACCGTCATAATTTTACTCCCGGCAAAATTTCTAATTTTTGCAATTCGTTAAAAACAGCACGGCCTTTTGCACTTAACTTGCCATCATGCATGGCCAATTGGTTTTCATCGGCTATTTCATCCCAATCGATGAGGGCACTTATCTTTTCATCCAAGGCCTTGGCATTTTCGATTAGATTTAAAAAGCTTTGATAAATTTGTTTTAATTCATGAATATTTCGGGGCGTCCCCATATGGCGGATTTCGACATATAGTTTCGAAGACTTTTCAATCGCCGCAACGATTTCATCAGCACATTGAACAGAGCCTTTTTGATCTGTTTCAAAAACCAGTCTTGCGTGCCAAAACGGCAAAGCTAGACCATAAAAGTTTGAAATATCCCCACGAACGTGAACATCTTTGGTCTTCAATATTTGGTCTTTTACAGCCCGGTGATCCGATACGCTTAAAATCTGTTTCCCCACAACGTCCCCAAACATAACATCACCAACCGTTTGGGCATCAGCTGCATCGGTGAAGAACGTCATCTTTCCTTTTTTCAAGCCATCGGACAAAACAAAGGGAGGAAGGTTGAGCAAGTTTTCAACATAATCTGATAAGCCCTGAATTTCTTGAGAGGGAAGCCCTGTTCTAAATTTTCCATCGGGAATCATCTTTTGCCAATTTTCCAAACGCGGCGAATGCTTCCCCCCCCAACGGTTATTACCTTCGAAGGCACAAATAAACACCGGGGCCGTCATATACAAAACACGCAGGACTGGCCCTATTTCTTCTACGCAAAGGTCAATGGCTGGCTGAAAAGCCATGGAATTCATCAACCGCCAATGTTGCCAATTTTTTTCCCGAACCATGCTGTACAAACCACTGGGARTAGCCCTTTGCCAATATTCATTTTCATCTGGCTCCGCATACTGAGACGTCCAGTGCAATTTAAATTCGGGAGCTATTGATTCAAAAAATGCGATCAATTCAACTAAGTTTTGAAGCGTTTGGTCTAAACGGTCATGCGGCAAAGTGACCATTTCAACAATCGAACAATTGTTATCTAAAACAAATTGTCCCTTTTCACAGATCACACCCAAAGGGAAACCTGTATAGCTGTCTTCAATCTTGCTGCACCCTGTTGCAATAGCGCGGTCAATGATGGTTACCCATTGACCGGGGGCAAGGCGTTCACCTTGCTTGGTCACAAACAGTTCGAGCTCTAAGCCCAGTTTTCTTTGTTTCATGAGGCGATCCTCGCCTGGACGGTCTCAACAAAAACATCAAGGGCATGTTGATCAAAACCATCATAATCGATATCAGATGGAGTCAATTCCCGCACTTCTCGACTGATTGCAAAATCAACAAGGTCCATCAATTTATGTTGATAGATATCTTGCATTTTTTCTATCGATTGCGCTGTATAGTGTTTGGTGCTGTAGCTCATGGTGATTTCCATGACACCGCCGAACACCATACAAATAATTTCCAAGCCAAACGGCTGTGAGGCCGCAGGATCAATATTCGGGCTGGCTTGCTGTGAGGAAAGCGTGAAGACCCCGTCGCTGGTCTCTGTTTCAAACTGGCCAAGATAATTAAAGCTTATGTTCGGGGTGGCTTGAAACGCATAACCATCCAGATGCTTTTTGTCGGTGACGTAACGAAGAATGCCATAGCCCACACCTTTGTCGGGGATACGCCGCAACTGTTCTTTGATGCTTTTAATATGCAGGCCCAAATCTAATGCCTGACTGGCGTGCAAAACGACCGGGTAAATGCTGGTAAACCAACCGACCGTTTCACCGATTCCGGCTTGGGGAATAATGTGTTCTCGACCGTGTCCTTCGATCATGATCATCGTTTGCGTTTCGCCCTGCCATTCCACAAAGGTTTGAGATAATGCAGCCAAAAGCAAATCATCAACGCCCGTATTGTAAGCTTCGTGGGCTTGGGTCATCAAAAAATCCGTTGCCGCGCGAGTCAAGCGAACCGTTTTTGCAAGACAATCAGCATGTGTGCTTGGCCCTATATTTTGAGCGGTATCACAGCGAGAATCGATGTCTTTCCAATAAGCCAAATGTTTAAGCGCATCGCCGTTGGCGTAGTCTTGGATGCCTTCTGCCCATTGCCCAAACGACGTTGGAGCCATTGGCAAACTTGGCCTTTTGCCCGCCAGTGCATCTTGGTAAGCGATATTAAGATCATCAAACAGCCCACGCCAAGAAACCGTATCAACGACCAAGTGATGAATTGCTATAAACACCTGATCGTGATCTGCAAAGCGATAGATTCCAGCTTCCCCAGTGTTGGTTTGCAAATCAATTTTGCTTTGTAACGCTTGTGTTTTTTCTTCTAAGAATTCGTCAACCTCAACGTGATCGGGGCAATCGGCGACTTCAAGCCCAAAGCACATTTCACCATATCGCGGAACATATCCCAGTTCAGTCTTCACAAACTGCAAACGCAGAGCATCATGCCGTTCGACAATGGCCTTAAGCGCCGTCGTAAAAGCCTCAACATCAACATGACCTTTAAATTTCAACAGAACCGATTGATTAAAATGCAGTCGAGGATTTTCATAAGCTTCGAAGAACCAATGTTGAACCGCCGTCAAAGGAATGGTTCCTGAAAAATCCGTTTTCTGAGGTCCCGTATGCGCCACCTCTTGTAACGTCAGAGCCAGGGCTTCGACCGTGGGGTGAAGGAAAATATTGCGAATTTCAAGCTCTATATTTTGACGGTGCAGACGTGCAGCAATTTGCAGGGCCTTGATGGAATCACCGCCCAAAAAGAAAAAGTTGTCGTTAATTCCCACCTGTTCAACAGCTAAAATATCCGCAAACATGTCACACAATATGCTTTGCGCAGGCGTGCGGGGAGCACGATAATTCTGCCCCTGCGCTAAAGATGTCGTTTTATCGTTGAGCGCCAGCAAAGCGTTTTTATCAATTTTTCCGTTGTTGTTTATGGGCACTTTAGGAATATCGTAAAAAGCTGTTGGGATCATATACGATGGAATTTTAGCCTGAAGATACGCATGCAACGTGCCCACATCCAATTGCCCATCTAAAACYWKWWWWGCSKWYRKTTYKTKKSMKCYTTRYYYGYWWTTWTSRACGACAACGACGGCTTCATCCACTTCGTCATGGGTTTTTAACTGCGTTTCAATTTCACCGAGCTCTATGCGATATCCGCGAATTTTAACCTGATCATCATTTCGCCCAACAATCGCAATCTCGCCATTTTCTAACCACCGACAAATATCACCTGTCCGGTACATATATTCATAGGTCGTGCGCACCGCGTCATTTTCATTGGCGTTTATAAACGGATTGGGCACACGGAATTGTTCTGTCTGTTTGGGTAAATTGACATAGCCCCGAAACAGTCCGGTTCCACTGATGTGCAATTCGCCGTTTACGCCTATTGGAACGGGCTGGCCCATTGGATCTAAAATATAAGCTCGACAACGCCCCAACGGCCGCCCAATAGAAACGCTGTCGCCTGTTTCCTTAATACTTTGTATCCTCAACGTGGTCGCATCCACACAGCATTCCGTCGGCCCATAAGCGTTGATGAGAACAATATCACTGTCTTGGAATTTTTGAGCCAAAGCAAAAGGCAGCGGTTCACCACCCACTATGATTTGTTTCAAAACCTTAGGGGGAGTATTAACCAATCCAGCATCCACCATCACCGACACCAGTGTGGGCGTTGCATCGATAAGATCGATATCTTGTTCCAAAACAAACCGAACAAGCGCAGGCCCATCTTGTTTTAAATCCTTATCGATTAAATACAGAGCGTGACCTTGCAACAACGTCCCAAATATCTGTTGAACAGAAGCATCAAAAACAATCGACGCCATCAAACCGACACGGATTGGATCATGGATATTTTGATAAACTGCCGATTTAAGGCCTTCGACTAAATCAAGAACTGAACGGTGTTCGATCATCACGCCTTTGGGCGTTCCTGTGGAACCTGATGTGTAAATGACATAGGCTAAACGATCCGATGCGATATCTATATTCGGATTTTGATCACTTTGCCCGGCGATCATCGCGGCATCGCCGTCTAACAAAATAAGGGGGGTATGGGCATCGAATTTATCTGTGTATTTCTGGTGAGTAAGAACCACTACAGCCGCAGTATCCTGCACAATAAAGTCCAGCCTTTGTTGCGGAAAACCGGGCTCTAGCGGCAGGTAACTTGCCCCCGCCTTTAACGTYGCCAGCATGCTAACAATCATATCTGGAGACGTATCAAAACACAGGGCGACAACAGCTTCGGGTTTAAGATTTTTCTTCAACAGGGTATGGGCCAGCTGATTTGCGCGATTATTGATGTCTTGGTACGAATGCACAACACCCTTATGAACCACGGCGGCTGCTGATCCGTTTTGGGCAGCATAGTGTTCAAAAACCTGATGGATGTTCGCCGTGTTTGGAATAACCTCAAGAGCGTTTTGGGCGGCGTTGAAGTCTTCTAACAATTCGTGCGTTTCAAAAGACTTGAGATAAGTTGCCGTGGAAATTTTTGCCTCAACGTTCTCAAGCATATTTTTTAACAGAGCGACAAAATGTTCGGCCATGCGGCGCATGCGAGGACGATCAAACAGGTCACTGTTAAATTCAAATTCACACTCTAAACCTTCGCCTGTGTCTTCCATCAAAAGGCTTAAGTCAAATTTGGATGTTGTGCGTTGCAGATCGATTGTTTCAACCCTCTGACCTATACCATCAGCCTTCCCCATGGGCATATTTTGAAGCACGCACATCACTTGCACCAAAGGCGCATGGCTCATATTTCGGTCTGGGCGGACCAATTCGACCAGCTTTTCAAAGGGTACATCTTGATGACTGAAGGCCGCCACCGCAGACTGGCTTACGCGGCGTATGACCTCTTTAAAAGAAGGGTCACCAGAAAGGTCCACACGCAACGGCAAGGTGTTGATGAAAAACCCAATAAGGGATTCTTGGTCCTGGCGCATACGGCCCGCTGTGTGCGTCCCCATGACCAAATCAACCGATCCAGTATAGCGATGGACCAAACAGTTAAAGGCCGCATGCAGCCCCATAAACAAACTTGCCTTTTCCTGTTTGCAAAAAGCAGCAAGGCGTGCCGTTAAATCCTGATCGATGGAAAAGAACTCAACGCCGCCCCGGTAGCTTTGAACAGGTGGTCGTGGACGGTCAGCGGGAAGGTCCAAGATGTCGGGAACATTCAGTAGTTTATTTTTCCAATATTCAAGCTGATGATCCAATCCACCGTCTTGCGCCCAGCGGCGTTGCCAGATGGAAAAATCAGCATACTGGACGGCCAGGTCAGCCATATCTGGAGTTTGCCCAGAAACAAAGGACTGATAGGCAATCATGAGTTCCCGAATGAAAATTTCCATTGACCAGCCATCACAAACGATATGATGGATGACAAGGATCAAGACATGTTCTTGTTCAGAAATTTTGAGCAGGCTGAACCGCAACAAAGTCTCTTTTTCTAAATCAAAGGCATGTTCGGTTTCTGCTTTTATCTGCGTCTTAACGGTGCCGTCTTGTTCATTTTTGGTCTGTTTTGAAAGATCGTGAAGTTTGATGGGGATCATTAAGTTAGGGGCAATAATCTGTTGTTCGATTTCGCCTTTGGTGGCGAAATTTGTGCGCAATACTTCATGACGACGGACAATTTTATTTAAACTTTTCTKTNNRKAYTYTACNGTYRATYWTTMSMAAWRTMCTGNRACAGKMTNRSMATNANKWATACKTGGYACWWKKRYCAWCCATTTGATACAAAAACCACAAGCGTTGCTGCGCAAAAGAAAGCGGCACACCGTCGGCTCGTGAAACCGACGTGACGCGGCTTTCAGCCCGGTTTTGAGTTTGTTCAATATCGCCCAGGAATTTTAAAATGGCCGCTTTGGATGTTTTAATTTCAGCCTTTAAATTGGGCGTCAAAGCTCCTTTGGGCGCTTTAAAGCGCAATTGCCCAGTCTCTTGGTCCAACCATAAGTGTATGCCTGATTTCTTCAAACGCAAAAACAGGCTTTCGATTTCCCTCACAACGTACCCTCTTCACTTTCCAAGACACCTTGTTCACCACCAAAATCCACAGGCGGTGTTTGCATTGACCACTGCAAGACTTCGATACGTTCGGACAAGGCTTCGACTGTGGGTCGTTCAAAAAGCATGCTGACGGTCATTTCAACATCAAAGACCTCACGTACGCGTGAAATCACTTTAACGGCAATCAAAGAATCTCCACCCAAATCATAAAAACTGTCGCGTATACCCAATTGTYTAAGACCAAGAACATCTTGCCAAATCTGCACCATGTCTTTTTSAATTTCATTTTCAACAGCGACATAATCTGTTTCTAAGTTCGGGCGCGCATGCAAAGCATCACTTGCACCGACCAACGCGGTCGTTTGCCCACTTGAAAACAAATCCACGCGGGCAATTTTTTCATTAAAATCACAAATCGAAATGATAACTTGAGGCGGCAAAGGATGTTGGCTCAAAATACGCTGAAAAGCCTCAATGCCTTCGTGTGCTGACATGCCACCTTCGGGAAGTTCTCCCGTACGGCGTTTCACCATATTCTCATAAGCCTTGGCCATACCAATGGATCGCCAGCGATCCCAATTTACGGCAATAACGGGCGTCCCATTTTGTCGCGCCTTCATATTTACAAAAGCATCTACATAAGAATTAGAAGCACAATATTCCACATCACCAAGGCCCACATCGAAAGAACTGTGAGAAGACGACAGCATCATAAAATCAAGGTTCTTATGCGCCAGCAATTCATCAACAAAAATAGTGCCGTTGATTTTAGGCAAAAACTCATTGTGTTTTGGATTTTTAGTCTTTGTTATAATTGGCCCGCGATTTTCCACGGCCGCCGTTTGTATGAAACTGTTTAACGGACCAAAATAATCTTCGGTTTGAGCCACCGCAATGGACAAAGAGCCTTTATTGGAAATGTCCGCAGCAAGCACTAGGACGTCCGCGCCAAGGTGTTCAAGTTCCAAAACACTACGAATTTTTTCAGCAACTCTGTCGTCATCATTTTCTTGCATAGGCCGTTCGGCAATGATTAATCCACAATCCGCCGTTCGCCGCTTTTCTGGGTTACGCGGATAAGCCTTCGCCGCAAAACCTTCAGTGCAAAGCAAAGTTTCCCATGTATCCAAACTCAGCAACGGAGAATCTTGTCTTAAATCTTTATCTTCGAAATACCACCACCCTTCTAACAATCCCAAAGGAAGGTTCATCCATCGCCGGGTCGCCACGGATTCAACAAACAGCAAAATACCGCCGGGGCATAAAAGCTTTTTGATTTGTGTCATGGTTTCGGCCATCACGGGCGTTGCATGCACGGCATCCAGTTCAATGACGACATCGTAACCTTGGCTTTCATAGCCTTGTTCAGCGGGGTCTTTGGAAGCATCCAAAAGACCAAATTTCATAAAGTCATGACCATTGGATTTTGCTTTACGTTCGGCGTCCAAAACAAACGATTTCCCAATATCGGTGAACGTATATTCGACATTTTTACCTTTTAAGTCCGCCAACAGAACATTCGTAAACACCCCTGCTCCCGCACCAATTTCAAGAATCTTCAATGTGCGATCAGGGTTTTTCGCCAAAAGCTCTAAGATGACGTCACGGGCCAATTGTGTATAAACCCGGTGCCGGGTGTGTTCTGGAATATCCTTTGTGCTTTTTTCCCAAAGACTTGTCCCGTCAGGAAACAGCACGTTTACGGCTTCTATTTCGCCATTTAGGGCTCTTTGATAATCGCTCATGCAATGTTCAAAAACAGCGAACATCGATTTAAACGCCGGGAAATCGGCTTGCATTTTCAAGCGAAGGCCATCGGGTTCCTCCATGTCTTTCGGCGACACTAAAAACTCAATCACATCGCCATCGATCGCAATCACAGCGTCTTGATCAAGGATTTTCACAAGATAGGTAAACAGTTTTAAAAACTTTGGAAGAACCGCAAAATGCGTACTTAGGTCCGTCGTTGTATACCGCTGACCTTTTTCCATATTCAAGCCACTGTTGCGAAAATAACGATACACATACAAAGTGCACAGCTGGTTTATTTGTTCAACAAAATCACCATAACTTTCAATGGGGCGAATACCTAAACTCTGGTCAATTTGTTCTTCCCACTGTTCGATATTCATGCCGACTATAGCTTCAATATCATTTGATTTTTTGGTCTTGGCGATACGGGCAAGATAAGCGGGCCAATCTTGGCGCGGCGGTAATTCTGTTGCACCGACCAGAGCCAATTTGGCTTGTGATGTCACGGCTAAAGATTTAGCCAGTTCAAGACCAATGCCCGAAAGTCCGCCCGCGATCATGCATACACCCTGTTTGCGCAAACGTGGGGGATGAGCCTCGTTAATTTTAGAAATGCTATTGCGTTCAAATCTTTGCATCCAACGATGCCATCCGCGCAGCGCCACGACGACCTCGTTTTCAGTCGTCTTGGTTTGACTGCTCATTTCTGCCCAAACTTGTTCTGCACAGGCATCTGATACCGTCTGTTGATGTTCATCCAAAAGGATATCGATCCCTTTGCACTGCAGTTTTGGATGTTCCAAAGGGATCAYCCGCAGAGGACCCAATAGGGTTGATTTTTCCGGGCAAATTTGTTCTTCGCCCGTCACGTCGCATAGGTTATTCGTGACGACGAAAATGTTTACGTTCTTGTCGGCCGCCTCAATGGATTGAGCCAAATAGACAAGACTGTAAAACCCTTTGTCCAATACGGACTCGGCCTGTTCAACGGGGTTTCCTTGTTCAGTTCCCACCGTCCAAAGATGGAATATTGAGGACGGAAACAAGGCTTGTTTTGTCAGTGCACTCACCAACGCCACATAATTTTCGGGCGTGCTGGGCTCAACCGTGTAATTGTGGTCAGATTGTTGTTCGAACGCTTTTCCTTTGTGTACCACGACCGTTTTTTGTCCTGTTGCTTTTAGGTGCTCTAAAAGTTTTAGGCCCAGCCCGCAATCATCCATAAAGATTAAAACGGGACCTTCTGAAAGGCCCAAATTATCCTGTGATAAGGGCGCAAGCCGCCGCCATGATGGCACGTAAAACCAATCGTCTAAATTTTGTCTTTGGGTGTTATCCGGCATCGCCTGTGGATTTTCTTGAGAACGTATTGAAGTATCCAGCCAATACCGTTTGTGTTCAAACGGATACGTTGGCAAAGCAATACGGCGACGACCGTCGCCTTGAATTTCAGCCCAGTTTACATCAACTCCGGCGACCCAGAGTTTACCAAGAGTTTGCAAAATAAACTCAACATCCGAATGGTGTTCTTGAGGATGACGCAAAGATGGATAGGCCAGGACTGAGCCCGCGTTTTCGGTGGTCATCCTTGCAAAATTACACAGCGTTCGGCCGGGACCAATTTCCAAAAGAATATGTTTTCGTGGATTAAGCAGTGTTGTTAAACCATCTGAAAAAAGCACACAGTTTCGCAAATGCTGAACCCAATATTTTGGGTCCGTTGTTTCCTCATCCGTAATGTGTTTTCCCGTCAAATTTGACACAAATGGAATTTGCGGGGCGTGCAAGGAAATACCTTCCATTTCACGGGCAAAATCGTCAAGCATACCGTCCATCGCGGGCGAATGAAAAGCATGTGAGGTGTGCAGATCTCGACAATCTATATCTTTTTCGGCCAATACTTTTCGCAAATCATCAACCGCATCCTTTGCCCCCGATACAACGCACCGCGTGGGTGAATTGATGGCGGCAATGGTTAAGTCATCCGTCAAAAAGGAAACCAGTTCTGATTTTGAAAGGGATACCCCCAACATATCGCCGGCGGCCATACTTTGCATCAGGGCTCCTCTTTTGGCGACAACCTGCAAAGCGTCCTCTAAGGAAAACACACCCGCAACGCAAGCCGCTACATATTCTCCAACACTGTGTCCAATCATTTCAACGGGTTCGACCCCCCAAGACGCCCACAATTTTGTCAACGCATATTCAACCGTAAACAAAAGCGGTTGAGCGATATTGGTTTGTGTGACCTCTAGCCCATCCACGCCATCCACGCCATCCTGCGGATTGATAAAGGTGCGGACATCGCACCCCAAATGAGGTTCTAAAAGTTCAGCGCACTGATCAACCACGGCTTTAAAAACAGGTTCACTTTGATAAAGGTCTTGCCCCATTTTCACATGCTGGGCACCTTGGCCTGAAAACATAAAGGCAACCGATGGGCTTTGCGAACGCTTGGCCGTTTGCGGGTTTGAGGTCTTCAGTATTTCAGCGCCAACACTGGCCTTCGAACACACAACGCTTTTTCGATACGCAAATCCACGGCGGCCTTGGGCTAAGGTAAAGGCCACATCGGCAATATTTACATCCGCATTGTTTTGCAAAAAGGTCGATAGATTTTGACTGGCTTGGTCCAGTGCGGCTTCGCTTTTGGCCGACAGCACTAAAAGTTCCGCGTTTCGCAAAGGAGCGTTTTCATCCGCCCGCGCGGGGGCTTCTTGCAAGACCACATGAGCGTTTGTGCCGCCGATACCAAAAGAGCTGACACCCGCACGGCGGGGGGTATTTCCCAAAGTCCAATCGCTAAGTTCGCTGTTCACGACAAAAGGACTGTTGGCAAAATCAATATCAGGGTTTGGCGTTTCAAAATGCAGGCTTTTGGGGATTTTTTGGTTTTTCAAAGACAAAGCAACTTTGATAAGCCCCGCCATACCGGCCGCCGTATCAAGGTGACCGATATTGGTTTTTACCGAGCCCAATCGACAGTAGTTTTTCTTATCCGTTTTTCCACGAAAAGCCTGTGTAAGAGCCGCAATTTCAATCGGATCACCAAGCTTGGTGCCCGTGCCGTGGGCTTCGATATAGCTAATCGTGTCGGGATTTACGCCTGCATTGGCCTGAGCTTCGGCGATCACTGCGGCTTGGCCTTCGATGCTTGGGGAACTATAGCCCGCTTTCAACGAGCCATCATTATTAACCGCCGATCCTTTGATGATCGCCGAAATAGAATCCCCGTCGGCAATCGCGTCTTCTAATCGTTTTAAGACAACAATGCCCGCACCGCTGCCCCCCACCAATCCGCCTGATTTTTCATCAAACGCACGGCAATGACCATCTGGCGATTGTGTGCCGCCTTCTTCATATAGATATCCAGAAATATTCGGAACTTGTAACGATATGCCCCCGGCCAAGGCCATGTCCGTTTGAAAAGAAAGCAAGCTTTGACAGGCTAAATCAACCGCAACCAACGATGTGGAACACGCCGTAGACACGCTGATGCTGGGGCCTTTTAGGTTCAATTTATAAGATACACGGGTCGGCATGAAATCCTTATCGCTGGACATTAAAACCAGATATTCCCCCTTGGACATCACCGCATTGGAATCGGTCATAAGGCTGCGCAACAGGTAATTGTTTAATCCAGAACCTGCAAAGACACCAATACGACCATCGAACTGTTCGGGGTCATATCCGGCCCGTTCCAAAACCGTCCACGCACCTTCTAGGAAAATACGATGTTGCGGGTCCATCATTTCGGCTTCGCTGGGCGACAGGCCAAAAAACGATGCATCAAAACCCGCAATATCGTCCAGAACACCTTGGGCCTTCACATAATCAGGATCGTTAAATAATTCAGAAGGAACACCTGCGGAACTTAAGTCTTCATCACTGAAAAAACGGATAGATTCCACACCCTGCACAAGATTTTGCCAAAATTGTTCGACGTTATCCGCACCGGGAAAACGGCAAAATTCACCGATAATCGCAATGGCGTCATCTTCATAATTTTCTTCGGGTGTATTCATAATCGTGTCCCATTGGCATTGTCGCTTATATGTTTTGGTATTGTTTTATGACGTTTATTACGGCGTTGACGCGTGGCTAAACCTTGTTTGCGTTTTGCAGCACGTTCATCAAGGTCTTGAAAATTGGTGCCGCTGTTTTTGTCATCGCCTTCGATGAAAGCAGCAAAAGCGGCGATTGTTGGATATTGGAAAAAATCAACCACTTTGAACTCTTGTGCAAAGACTTCCCCCAAACGATTGCAAACTTTGACCAACAAAAAGGAATAGCCGCCGACATCAAAAAAATTGTCATGAACACCCACTTGTTTTAAGGCCAAAGCGTTTAGCCAGACGTCGCGAATTTTTTGTTCAGTTTGAGTCCGGGCGTCACAAAACGTTGTCGGGACAGAATGTTCACCGCCGCCCTGTGGTTTGGGCAAGGCTTTCCTGTCAATCTTGCCGTTGGGCGTCAACGGAAAAGCAGCTAATTCAACAAAGGCCAATGGCACCATATAAGCCGGAAGTTTTTCCTTTAGATATTGGCGCATGTGATCAGAGGTCGGCAAAGTTTTGCCAACCACATAGGCCGTGATGCGTTTATCATCAGGGATATCTTCACGCACCAAAACAACGGCTTCCCCCACGCCTTCGACTTGTGAAAGAACCGCTTCAATTTCTTCTAATTCAATTCTGAACCCGCGCACTTTAACTTGGGTATCTTGGCGCGCGCTGTATTGAAGTTCACCCAAAGATGTCCAACGCACCATGTCCCCTGTTTTATAGAGCCGGGCACTTTCAGCTGTTGCAAAGGGATCAGGGATAAATTTATCTTGGTTCAAATCAGGCCGATTGTAATAGCCAAGGGCAAGACCTTCGCCACCGATGTGCAATTGCCCGACAACGCCAATTGGCACGGGCTGTAAAAAACGATCTAAGACATACGTTTTTGCATTTGATATTGGCTTTCCAATGGGCACGGTTCCGGTTGAACATGAGGCTCTGTCGACGTCTTTAATGACTGACCAAACGGTGGCTTCGGTTGGTCCGTAAAAATTCCACACTTTAAAATCACGGTCCAACAATTGTACGGCGAGTTCTTGGGGCAGAACTTCGCCACCACAGATGATCAGACGCAAACTGGGCGGTGCCGTTTGTTTTGTAAAGTCATCATGCAACAACAATTGTCGCATAAACGAAGGCGTCTGGTTTAACACCGTCACCTGTTCTTGATGTAAAAGTTGATGAAATATGGTTGAATCTTGGGTGGCGGCAAAGGGCACAACAACCAATGTCCCCCCACTGCACAGGGGGCTCCAAATTTCCCAAACCGAAAGATCAAAGGCAAACGAATGAAACACCGTCCACACAWCGTGTTCCCCAACATCCAAACGTGGATGCACGCCCTGCATCAAATTGAGGACCGTGCGGTGACAAATTTTAACGCCCTTAGGCTTGCCCGTTGAACCGGACGTATAAATAATATAAGCGAGATTTTCGGCCGAGACATCCACCACGGGCGCCTCGGTGGATTCCGTTTCAAGGTCTGGTGCCTCTGTATCTATGAACAAAATTGGCGCCGGCACAGCCATCGCGGCCATGGCTTCTTCGTTGAAAATACAGGCCTGCGTGATCAACACCGCTGCCTTTGAATCGTCCAATAAAAACATCAATCGATCACGGGGATAGGCTGGGTCAATGGGAACGTACGCTCCGCCGGCTTTAAGAATGCCCAACAATCCAACAATCATATCCAACGAACGTTCAACACAGATCGCAACAGGCACATCAGCCTTAACGCCGTCGCGCCTTAAACGATGGGCCAACTGGTTTGATTTTTTGTCCAGTTGCAAATAGGTCAAACCCTGACCATCGCATCGCACGGCAATGGCATCGGGGGTATGGGCAACATAATCTGCAAAGCGATGGTGAACACAACGATCACGGACATAATCTTTGGCTGTATCATTCCACGTCGCAAGAACTGTTTTGCGTTCCAACGGCGCTAAAATTTCAAGTTTTGAAATTGGCTGATCAGGCTGTTCAGAAATCGACGTCAACAGCGTCACAAAGTTCGCCCCAAGGCGTGCAACCGTATCTTGATCAAACAGATCGGTATTATAAATAAATTCTATTTTCAGCCCATCAAGTTCTTCCCAAACATGAACTTCCATATCCAACCGGACCGTTCCCGTTTCAAAAGCCACCGGTTCGATTTCAAGTCCTTTAAGACCTGCGGACGAAGAGCCCGAAGCATGCAAGGGTGCATTTTGCAAAACAAAAACAATTTGAACCAAAGGATTGCGGCTGAGGTCTCGGTCAATGTGCAAGGCTTCAACAATTTTTTCAAAGGGGACATCTTGGTTTTCAAAGACATCAATGGTCACGTCGCGGACCCTGCTCAGTAATGTACGAAAATCAGGGTCACCCGACAAATCCATGCGCATCGGCAAAGTATTGGCAAAAAAACCGATCAAACTTTCGACTTCAGGACGGTTTCTGTTGGCAATTGGTGTGCCAATGACCAAATCATCTTGGTCCGTATAACGTTGCACCAAAACAGCAAAAGCCGCCATCAGGGTCATAAACAAAGTCCCGCCGGATGCACGCCCTAAATCAAGAATTGTATTGCGTGCTTGATTATTCAAACGCACCACTTCCGTTTTGCCACTATAGCTTTGTTGCGGTGGCCGCGTTCGGTCTACGGGCAATTCCAAAACGCTCGGCACATTTTGCAAATGGTCTGTCCAATATTTCAGCTGATCTTGATAATCTGCACTGTCCAACCACTTTAATTGCCAAGCCGCAAAATCTGAATATTGAATGTGCAAAGGTTCAAGGGGAGATGTTTCGCCTTGAGAAAAGGCCGCATAAAGAACCGACAGTTCCCGACCAATCAAACCAATAGACCAGCCATCCGAAACGATGTGGTGCATGGATAACAACAAGACGTGGGCGTTGGCAGATAAAATCAAAAGCGTACCACGGATCAAGGGACCCGTTTGCAAATCGAACGGGCGCAGAGCTTCTTTTTCGGCAAGCTGACGAATTTTTTCTGTTTGTGCAGAACCCGAAATATCTTGCAAATCAATGCGGTTCAAATCCATATCAAACGCGGTATAGGTGTGGTGGATCGGTGAGCCATCTTTCAACGGATACGTGGATCTTAAAATTTCATGACGCTGACATATTTCCGTCAGGCTGCGCTGCAGGGCCTGTTCGTTCAAATCCCCCGTCAGCCGTAAGGCCGAGGGCATGTTATAGGTCGCACTGTCTTGTTCCAACTGATCCATAAACCACAGACCTTGTTGGGCATACGACAACGCTTTCACGTCCTCACTCGGGGCTTTCGAAATCACATCTTTTTCGCTTAAATACTTTATGATTTCCGTTTTGCGGTTTGAAAGTTGGGCGCTCAATGCTTTGGTCATTGCCCCCTTCGGAGCACTAACACGCAATTGTTCCCCCTCAAGAGAGATCAAGATATCTTGAGTATTTAGGTCATCAAGCCAGGCGTCGATGGTTTTCATATCAAGAACTCCTCGCGCTCGTCATCGTCAGGAGCGCCTTGGGTTTCCACAAACTGCGCGAGTCCGTCAATGGTCGGGTTATCAAAAAGAGCACCGATATTCATCTCGACCTGGTAACGTTGACGCAATCTGGAAATAAGCTGGGTTCCCAACAAAGAATGTCCGCCCAATTCAAAGAAATTGTCGTGAATGCCGATTTCATCGATACCCAGAAGACTTTGCCAAATTTTGCCAATGTCTTTTTCTTTTTCAGATTGTGGCGCCACAAACGGCGTGGCGATGTCGGGACGTTGGTACAGGCTTTGTGGTGCACCTGTGTCTGCTAAATACTGTTCTGGTTCTTTAAGCAAAATCCACTTTTCAATACGTTCACAAAGCGGCGTCACGGAAACGATCAAATGATCTGGACGGTCGACCATGTTTAAAATTCTCTGGAAAAGATCAAGGCCTTCATTTTGGCGAATGGTATTTTTATCACGCTCAACCGCCACCGCATCGAGTTGGGCTGCTTTTGACGGATCGCCTTGCCAACCATCCCAACCGATACTGGTCCACGCAACATCGGCCGTGCGATTTCGCAACTGGATATAGCTATCTATGAAGGCATTTGCCGATGCATAAGGGGCAAATCTTAGCCCCCCCAAAACAGCTGACAACGACGAAAACAGCACACAAAAATCAAGCTCAAGGCCGTCTAACGCGCGGTCTAAAGACAAGACCCCTTTTATTTTAGGATCAAAATGCGGCGCATAGATTTTTTCGTCCATGTCTTCGATTGGGAAATCTTGGTCGGTCACGCCGGCAGCATGAATAACCCCATCAATACGCCCAAAATATTTGACGGCGGCTTTGACTAAATTTTGCAATGCTCCTGCATCAGCAACATCACAAGACACGGCAAGAACCTCTGCACCAAGGTCTTCTAATTCGCGTATTTTCAAGATGTTTTGGCTGGTCCGATCGGTCTGATCACCATCGTCCAGCCAAGCATCCCAGTGTTCACGTTCAAAAAGTGGCGTGCGCCCAATCAACACAAGCTTCGCCTGAGCTGTCTTTGCAAGATGTTTTGCGAACATAAATCCTAAGGTTCCAAATCCACCCGTAATCAAATATACGCCGCCTTTTTTCAGCGCCGTTTTTTGATCTTGTGCCAAGGGCAGGTACAGAGGTTCAAATCGCTGCGCCCACCGGAATTTTCCGCGAAAGGCAATCAAGGGCTCTTTCGAAATTACGTTTAAATCCCCAAGCAACTGATCAACGCGTTGCGCTGTTATTTTTTCGCTAAAGGCAAAATCTAAGCTTTGGCACAATACGCCCGGATATTCCTGCCCGATCACTTTCATCAACCCCACAACAGAGGCCTTGATTGGGTCGATAAATTCTYCACCGTTGACGTCTTGGGTATCGGAAAAAACGACTTTTAAAAGAGTTTTATCGCCATTGTAACGACGTCCCAATTCTTTTGAGATATGAAACAGGCTTGAAAAACCTGTCGTCAGACCGCCATCAACATCATCGTTCCAGTCTTTGCAAGGTTTGGCGTAACCCCAAAAATGAACAACGCCTTTGGGCATAAACCCATCCGCAGCGAGGGCATCAAAAAGCAGCCCATAATGGTCTGTCGTATTTGGATTAACCGTATATCCCTCGTTCAAATCCCCCGCAAAGCGGTCCCCTTGGCGAACCATAATTGTCGTACGGCCTTGCTGGTGAAAATGTTCGATCAACTGATCGGCAAATCCGACGGTGTCGGCAAAAATAAGCCATGGGCCAAAATCGTCCGCAACCATAGGCCCCTCAGCTCGACAACGTTGCCAAGATGGAACCGAAGTCCATTCCCCCACATCGGATAGTCGGCTTGATCCCAAATCTTTGCTTTGCTTTTTTTGCGGAGCCTTAGAGGCATCAACCCAATACCGCTGGCGATCAAAGGCATAAGTTGGCAAGGCCACGCGGCGGCGATTGCGGCCTTGATAAAAACCATTCCAATCAACATCAACGCCTTCGACCCAAAGTTTTGCTATGGTTTTATATAACGTTTTTGCGCCAGAGGCCTTTTCTCTAATCGGTGGATGACAGCCCAGAACCATATGTTCTTTGCGTTTTAATTCATGCTGCAAAGCAAACGTACACAAGGTGCTGCCCGGACCAAGTTCAAGAAAAATGCCAGCTGTATCGTTCAGCAAATTGTTCAGGCCATCTGCAAACTTCACCGTTTGGCGCAAATGTTGGAACCAATAGTTAGGGTCCGTGGCTTGTTCGTCCGTAATCCATGTTCCGCTTAAATTTGACACAAAAGGAACACGGGGCGCCTTCAGGCGGATGCTTTTCACCGCTTTAATAAACGGAGCCTGAACCAAATCCATAGTGGCACAATGAAACGCGTGAGATGTGTGCAGTCTGGTGAAGACTTTAGCTTCGCCTTGTAATTTATGTTCAAACCGTTCAATCGCGTCCTCTTCGCCAGAAACCACCAAAAGACGTGAACTGTTCACGGCGGCCAAAGATAGATCAGGGCTGAGATAAGGTGTAATTTGTTGCACGGTCATCTGTACCGCCGTCATGCTGCCCGCAGGTAAATCCTGCATAAGCCGAGCCCGTTTTGACACCAACAAAATGGCATCTTCAAGTGAAAATACGCCCGCAACACAAGCCGCCACATATTCGCCAATACTGTGACCAATCATCGAGTCCGGCTGCAATCCCCAAGAGCTTAAAAGTTTCGTCGTGGCATATTCAAAGGTAAAGAGCAACGGCTGGGCAATAAGGGTTTGGTTGATTTTATCGTCTTCGGCTTGTGAGTTTTTAGGAAACACAATGGACCGGATGTCTAAATCTAAATGGCCTTCAAATTGTTCTAACACCGCATCGACAGTCTGCTTAAAGACGGGTTCGGTGTCATATAGTTCACGGCCCATGTTCACATACTGAGCGCCTTGCCCGGAAAACATAAACGTTACGGGTCGATCTGTTTGTTCACCATGTCCTGCAAAGGAATGTTTAGACGACAATTTCAAGATGGCGTCTTTTTTATCCTGACACAAAACCACCTGACGATGGGCAAACGGTTTTCGGCCCACGGCCAAGGTATACGCCACATCACGCAAAGAAACATCGTCTGTATTTTCAAGGAAATCTGCAAGATTTTTCGCACCGGCCGCAAGCGCCGTTGGTGTTTCAGCGGAAAGCACCAGCATTTCCATAGGACGATTTTTGTCATCCGGTTTTAGCACGGCCTGAACGGGGGCTTCTTCTAAAATCAAATGCACATTTGTGCCGCCGATACCCAACGAGCTTACCCCTGCCCGGCGCACCATATTTTTGGGTTCCCACGCCACCACTTTCGAATTCACGTAAAATGGTGTCTGGGAAAAATCAAGGGAAGGATTGGCTTCGTTGAAATTTGCAAGGGGCGGAATTTGTTTGTTTTTCATGGCCATCACGGCGGCGATCAGGCTGGCAACGCCGGCGGCCGTATCGGTGTGTCCGATGTTGGCCTTGACGGACCCCAAGGCACAGGTTTTAGGGTTTGCCTTAAACACTTGGCTCAACGCGGCGATTTCGATGGAATCGCCCATGGCCGTCGCCGTACCATGGGCGGCCAAATAGGTTATGGTTTGCGGATCGATGCCCGCCGATGCATAAGCTTTGGTGAGGACATTGACCTGACCCTCAACAGACGGTGCGGTGTAGCCTGCTTTTAAAGAGCCATCATTATTGACCGCTGACCCTTTAATAACGGCGTGAATGGTATCGCCATCCGCAAGGGCCTGATCTAATCTTTTTAACGTCACCACGCCCAAACCGCTGCCCGGTATGGTGCCTTGGCTATCTTTGTCAAACGGTCGACAATGCCCATCGGGGGAAAGAATCATGTCTTCTTGATAAAGATAACCCGATTGATGCAAAACATTGGCGGTAACACTGCCCGCCAAGGCCATATCACATTCCCCATCCAAGAGACTCTTGCACGCCATATGTACCGCGACCAAAGACGTTGAACAGGCCGATTGAACCGTTACACAGGGGCCTTTTAAATTTAGTTTATAGCCAGCGTTGGTGGCTAAATAATCTTTGTCGTTGCTGATTTCCACTTGATACAAATAAGAAGAATCTATGCTGTCCAAATTAGGATGAACATTGTTGGTCAGATAAGCCGTAGCGCCCTGTCCTGCAAAACAGCCCACCAACATATCGRGTGTATTGTCGGGATGATAACCCGCATGTTCCAAAGATTCCCAAGCGCATTCAAGGAACAGGCGTTGTTGCGGGTCCATGATTTCCGCTTCTCGTGCATTAAAGCCAAAGAACCGAGCATCAAACATATCCATCCCGTCCAAGGTGGCACAGCCTTTGACAAAATCAGGATGTTTTATAAGGTCGGCATCGGCCCCCCGGTCCAAAAGTTCTGCATCCTCAAAGAAAGAAACAGATTCAACTTTGTCTCTTAAATTTTGCCAATAGGCTTCGATATTTTCGGCTCCCGCAAATCGACAGCTCATACCAACAATCGCAATGTCGTTGGACCCTTGCACGTCATGAACTTTGCAATCTGGGTTGTCGAGGGGCATCGGTTTAACGGCCTCACCAGGATCAATGAATTTCGCCAACGCGCCAACCGTTGGGTATTGCCACATCGTGACCAGAGGAAACTGAACATCAAATTCTTTTTCGATCCGACTGTGCAACGTCGACATCAATAAAGAATGCCCACCCAATTCAAAGAAATTGCTGTGAACGCCGATGGCATCTCTGTCCAGAACATCTTTCCAAATGGACATGATGCGGCTTTGCGATGAACTCAGCGGGGCTTGCGGTCCGGCCTCTATACGTTCGGGTGCCGGCAAGGATTTTTTATCCACCTTTCCATTGGGCAACAACGGGAAGGCGTCCAAAAACACACAAGACGTTGGCACCATATGATCGGGCAAAAAATCACCCGCAAAATTGTGCAATGTGCTCTGCGATAATTCGAGAGAACCGTTTGACAGGATATAAGCCACCAAACGTTTTTGCCCGGTGGGTTCTTCCCAAACCATCGCCAACGCTTGGCGAACATCTGGGTGTTGCACCAGTACAGATTCAATTTCACCCAATTCGATGCGATAGCCCCGGATTTTCACCTGTTCGTCATCGCGGCCCAAAAATTCAAGATTGCCATCAGCTAACCAACGGCCCTGATCCCCCGTCCGGTAAAGCACATCGCCTTTACCATCCGAAAAATAGGGATTAGCGACAAAACTTTCTGCCGTTTTTTCAGGGTTTTGCCAATAGCCTTCACCAACGCCAATGCCCGAAACGCAAATTTCCCCCGACACACCCAGCGGCACCAATTGTAAGTTTTCATCCAAAACATATAAGCTGAGATTACCAAGCGGAGCGCCAATGGGTACATTATGGGTTGATGGTGCAAGCGGTGCGCGCAAGATGTGCTGGCAAATATCATCGGCGGCCTCTGTTGGGCCGTAAGCATTGACCAAGGGAATATTCCGGCAGGTTTCAAACCATCGATTAACCAAATCAACCGACACCGCCTCGCCCGTAACCATCGCCCATTCAAGGGCTTCTAAGTTCCGATCAGACCCATGGCTCATATAATCGACCAAAGCCTCAAGCACAGCGGGCACCAGTTCGATAACCGTCACCTGTTCATTTTGAATCAAGGCGAACAGGTTCTGCGCACTGCACACGGTGGCAAAATCGGCGACGACCGTGCGCCCGCCAATCAACAGTGGAGCTAAAAATTGCCAGACCGAAATGTCCGAAGAAGACGGCGCGCTTTGCAAAAATACGCTACCAGAATGAAAGGACATGGCCTCGAACTGGGCAAAGATGTGATTCAACGCCCCATCATGACGAATGATCGCGCCCTTTGGCGCCCCCGTGCTGCCCGATGTATAAATCATATACGCCCGGTCCGTTGCACCACAGACCGCTTTGCGATTTCGTTCGCTTTGTTCGGCAATGGCCTTGGCACCGTGAAATTTTAAAGACGGCGTATCTTTAAGTTCACCATCTAACAAAATAACATGCTGCAAGGCGGATGAAGGAAAGGAAGATGCAACGCATTCGGTGCGGCTGATCAGAACCTTGACCTGACTATCTTCGATCATGTGATGAATACGTCCAGTGGGATAATCTGGATCAATGGGGACATAAGCCCCACCCGCTTTCAACACACCAAGAATAGACACCAAAAAATCTGTGCCGCGCGGTTCTAAAACACCAACAAAATCGCCTGTTTTTATATCCAAAGCTTTCAACAAAGCGGCGATTTGGTTGGCTTTTTTATTAACTTCACCATACGTCAGCTGCCCATCACCACAAACAATCGCAATTTTCTTCGGAGTCTTTTTAACCTGTTGCTCGAACAATTCTTGCAGGGTTGTATTGGTCGGGTAATCGGCTTTGCTATCATTAAATTGATGCAAAAGCATCTTGCGTTCATCTTGTGTGACCATATTTAAGGCCGCAATATTTTGCTGTGGCGTTTTGACGATCTCGCCCATCAACAGCTCAAAATGTTTTGCCATGCGGTCCATGGTTGTGGCATCGAAAAGGTCGGTATTGTATTTCAAAGAACAGAAATAACGATTTTGGGTTTCAATGACTTCTAATGAAAGGTCAAACTGTCCTTCTTGTTGAGCAACTTCATAAGGCATTAAATCCAAGTCGCCCCATGACAAAGGGGCCTCTTGCGGACCTTCGGGCATCATCATATCGATGATTTCTTGAGACTGTTGAGGGCGCTGCAACGTGAAATCCGTTTGAAAAATCGGAGAATGTCCGGGATTACGGCACGCTTGAATGTTTTCAACAATCAGCGAAAATGGATAATCTTGATGAGCCAGCGCGTTCATCACCACATCGCGGGTTTGCAACAGAAAGTCATCAAAGGCAAGATCGCCTGAAAGCCTGCTGCGCATAACGACTGGATTGACAAAGTGGCCGACCACTCCAAAAAGATCAGCACGGCCACGCCCCGAAGTCGGACAGCCGACCAAAAGTTCAGATTGTCCAGTGTAGCGATGCAACAGAACATTGTAGGCTGCCAGCAAAACCATATAATCGGTAACACCTGATTTTCGCGCCAAGGCTCGCAAGCCGTTGGTCAGGTCCTTAGGCAGTAAGAAGCTGCACGTGGCCCCCTGATAACTTTGCACCAAAGGGCGCGGACGATCGGTCGGTAAATTCAGAACGGGCAATTCACCCTTTAAGGTGTCTTTCCAAAAGGTCCGCAATCGATCCCCATTAGGGCCTTTTAAAAGCTGTCCTTGGCGTTGAACATAATCGCTGTATTGAGACGCCACTGTTGAAAGCACGTTATCGCTTTTACAAAGTTTTTCAAATTCTTCAATCAATATCCACAAGGACCAACCATCACAAACCATATGATGGGCCACCAACAACAAGACGTGATCTTTGGGGCCTTGGGAAAACAGGTGGACGCGAAACACCGGACCATCGCCAAGATCAAAGGGCCGCGCGTAGGCCAAAGCCACTTCGTCTTTCAAACGTTGTTCGTCCCAACCCGCAGCATCAATAACTTCAAACCCAAAATGGGTATCGGCTAGAACCCGCTGCACCACTTGTTCATCTGATTTAATCATGACGGACCGCAGGGCCGAATGACGATTGACCAGAATGCTAAATTTATTCTTTAAGTCCGAAGTTTCTATTGGGGATTTAAGGCTTAAAGCAAAGGCCACGTTATAGGCTGAACTTTCAGGGGCCAATTCATGGATTAACCACAACGCTTGCTGACCATGGGTGACCGGAAATTGCACAGGTTGATTTGTATTTTCAACAACCAGTGGCCGCTCAACCTCAACATCAACATTTACACGTTGTGCCAAAAGTGCAGCCAATTCCCGTATTGAAATGCCCTGCATCAAATCCATGATGTCCAGATCAAGGTTCAGCCCCTGATCAACAACATTGCGAATTTCCAGAGCCATTAAAGAGTCCATGCCTTGAACATTTAACGGCTCATCAAGAGAAAGGTCTTCATGCGCGGTGGCAAAAATTTCGGCCACTTTTTCGCTCAACCACGCAAGCAACCGTTCGGTCCGTTGAGCAAGCGATCCTTCCAACAAATTTTCTTGAAAATCACTCAACGCAGGTAAATCTATTTCTTGCCCTAGCCCCTGCAGGACGTCCGCCAAAAGCGGCACGTTGGCCGCCGATGGATAATGACGAAGCCAGACCTGCCAATCGATGGGCAAAACGGCAAKATATTCTGCTGAGCTATTCCACAGATTGTCCATCAACTCCAAAGCATCAGAGGGGGATACGGCACGGATCGCCTTAAAAGATTGGGCAAAGCCGTCATCGGCCATGCCCGCGTCTTGCCACGGTCCCCAGGCCACACTTAAACCCGGTTTGCCCTGTTGGCGACGCTGTAACACAAAGGCATCCAAAAAAGCATTCGCAGCGGCATACGCCGCCAAAAGTGGTGAACTTAACAAGGCCGAAGCCGAAGACAGCATCACAAAAAAGTCCAGGGGTTCATTTTCAAGGCAACGATCCAAGACAATCGCTCCGCCCATTTTGGGTGCCAAATGTGCAGTCATCGCGGCTGCATCAAGATCTAAAAAGGGCGTATGATCGGCAAATCCAGCAGCATGCACAACGCCTTTGATGTTGCCTTTTTTGTCAGCTTTAAAGGCCGTGTACCAATCATCAACGGCTTGAGCATCCGAGACATCTACACCAGCGGTAACAACCGTTGCGCCTAGACTTTCGAGGACCTGAATGGCTTTGATTTTTTCGCCCAGATCGGTTTTCAGGTCCACCTGAGCCCATTCAGATCGTGACGGCAAACGTGTTCTGGCCATCAAAATTAAGGTGCCCGCACCGCGTTCCGCCAAGGAGCGGGCCATTTGCAAACCAATGGCCCCCAGCCCCCCGGTGATCAAGTAACTGGCTTTTTTATCCAATACCGCCGGGGGGGAGAAAACCTGTTCGCCAGGCCTTTTGTTCAGCCGCGCAGCTAATGCTTTTCCACCGTGCAGACGGATTTGATCTTCACCGGTATCTTGGTCTAACAAACCCACCAATTGTTTGGCTGAGGTTTCAAAACCAACATCTGAATCGATGTCCACAAGCCCGCCCCATACTGAACTTTGTTCCAAGGCCAAGGTGCGCCCCAGTCCCCAAAATATAGCTTGTTGCGGTGCACGGCCCCAAGCCCCCTGTGTCACCAAAAAAATCTTGGCCGAGGTCAAACCACGCAGATCAGCAACCGTTTGTGAAAGGGCTGCGGCCGCATCGGCCCCTTCAAGGACAGAGCCTTCGTGCATTTCACAAAGATCAAGCCCCCGCAAATCAACCACGTGCACAGGATGTTCAGAACCGCTTAAACCATCAAAGTCATCTTTGTAAACTTTATAATGTTTTGCCGTTAAGGCCTTTTCAAGCTGTTCGGCAAAACCCGTTTTGTCCGATAGAATAAGCCAATTTTTGGGTGGGATCTGGTGAGTGTTCGTAAGCTTGATGTCTGTCCAATCCACCACATACAGGTTGTTTTGGATTTTCTCGTCCCGTTCTTTTTTACCTTCAACAAAAGTGAACGAGCAGTCTTTGACATCGACCAAGACCGTCCCGTGTTGATCTAAAATAGTCAGGCTTCCCGAAAGTGTGTGTAAATCACTTTGATCTTCATGAAGTGTTACATGGCTCCACAAAATTTTGCCCGCTAAAGGGCCGTAAAAAGAAGCCTCCCCGACTTTTTTGACCATGAACTGGCCGGACTGTTCCCCTTCAAGGGCAAAATCGGCCAACACATGCCCACAGGCATCCATGATCGCCGGATGGGCAAAATAGAGGTCTTGGTCTTTAAGCGAGCTTGGCACTGAAATGCGGGCGATGCGGTGTTTGTCTTTTTTCCAGACCTTATCGATGCCCTGAAATACGCCTTGCCAACGGTTGCCCCGTTCGGCCCAAGCTTGGTAAAACTCCTGACCCTCTCGTTCTTCTGCGAAGCCGTCTAAAAGAGTGTCTAGGGCGATGGATTTTTTTGGTTTTGCGGCTTGGCCAATCTCGCCAACCACATGACGTGTCCAAGGCTGGTTTTGGGTGCGGCTGGAAATGACAAAGGCATATCCCCCATCTGCGGCCTTTGTTAGTTCAGTTTTCAGATCACATTTAAGATCGCCATCAAGGAACAACGGTTGTTCAAAATCTATGCTGGAAATTTTTGCCACATGGTCTGCGTGCAAGGACCGAAAAGCACAGATGACCATGTCGACATAAGCTACTCCCGGAAAAATGCTCTGTTGACCAATGCGGTGATCTTTCAGCCATGCGGTTTGGCTTGTCTCAATTTTCCCTTGCCACACATGTGGATGATCCGACTGATGGGCGCCCAACAACGGATGCGTTTTTTCAGCATTCTCTCGGCCCAAAAAGTGCGTTGCTTCAACAGGTACGCGATACGTTTTTCGCCGAAACGGGTAATTCGGCAAGGCAACCCGGTTGCCCGTCGTATTTTGATGCATCACCACCCAGTCAGGATTAAGGCCGGCCACATACATTTTGCCCAAATCATCCCGCAACGACCGCGCGCCAACGGTCAACACCAACGCATCCCCAGATTGGCTTAGCGATTTTAGGTCTGCTGAAAAAGTGTCCGGTTGGTCCTGAAGATTTTTCCAATAAGAGTGCTGTGTAACGTGGTCGGACCCACAGGGTATTTCTGGCTCATTGAAATCTTGAACGTTATCGCCTGAAATCAAGGCAAGGACTTGCCCAATCCCAAACACGCCCGCGATGCACGCAGCCACGTACCGACCATCTTGTTCACCAAGGGTCGAAACAGCCTGTATACCCCAAGATTTCCAGAGTTCGGCCAAGCCATACTGAGCTGCAAAGCGTGCCGCGCGGCCAAAGGCTGTGGACTGTTGTTTATCTTTCAGACCTTCAAAAGCGTCCTGCAAAGGGCGTTCAAATTGCGGTACAGCCTGTTTAGCCACCGCATCAAAGCTGGCCTTAAAAACAGATTCCCTGTCATAAAGTTCGCGGGCCTGGGCCATGAGTTTGTTGACATCATCGATGTGGTCACATTTGGGAAAAACAAATACCGCCCCCCGCTGTTTTTGGCCAAGCGAAGCATCAGCCGAAGACGGATCAAAGGCTTTAAGTTTTTCCAAAGCATCTTCGCCCGTGCAAACAGATGCGGCAAAACGATGTTCAAAATGGTTGCGCGTGGTATTGGTGCTGAAGCAAATATCTTTGATCGAGATATCTGTGTGGGACTCAATAAAATTCAAGTGATCGCGCACCGCTTGTTTAAGCGCGGCTTTGGTTTTTGCCGACACCGTTAAAAGATAATCAGACGATGTAGCCGTGAGTGCAGGGTCTGAAACCTCTGTCGGGTTTGGGGCTTGTTCTAAAATAATATGCGCATTGGTGCCGCTAAAGCCAAAGGAGCTTACGCCCGCCAACCGGGGAGCCTCTGTATTTGGCCAAGACATTTTAGTCTTTGGAATTTCAATCGCAATATTTTCCCAATCAACATGCGGATTAGGTTCATTGAAATGTTGATGAGGTGGAATTTTTCCGTGCTGTACGACAAGGGCTGTTTTAATCAAAGCCGCAATGCCGGCGGCACCTTCTAAGTGGCCAATGTTTGCTTTTACGGACCCCACAACCAGCGGAGAATCTGGCTTTCGATCACGGCAATAAACACTGTCTAATCCGCCAATTTCAATGGGATCACCCAAAGGTGTTCCTGTGCCGTGAGCTTCGACGTAAGACACCTGTTGTGGTTTAACTTTGGCGCGGTGCAGAGCAGTTTTGATCACACTCATCTGAGCCTGAGGGTTTGGCACCGTAAGGCCGCTGCTTTGGCCATCATGATTAACCGCAGAGCCCCGAATAACAGCAACGATTGAATCCTTGTCTGCCACCGCATCCGAAAGCCGTTTCAGCAAAATCATACCGCAACCTTCGCCGCGTCCATAACCATCAGCCGACGCATCAAAAGTCTTGCACCGACCATCTGGGGCCAACATGTTGGCGGCCGCCTCAGACACGCCCATCAGCGGCGATGTCATGACGTTCACCCCGCCCGCCAACGACAGATCGCATTCTTTAGACCGCAAACTTTGACAGGCCAAATCAACCGCAACCAGCGATGACGAACACGCCGTATCCAACGTTAACGTGGGTCCTTGGAAATCTAGAAAATAAGACAGGCGCCCAGACGCCACACTTAAAGCCACGCCCGTTGCGCTGTGCAGGTCAAGATGAGAAGGACGGGTCAACGTTTGCAAAAAATCGTAACTCATGGTGCCGACAAAAACACCCGTATTGCTGCCCCGCAATTGTTGTGGGGGAATTTTGGCATTTTCAAATGTCTGCCACGTAATTTCAAGAAGCAAGCGTTGTTGCGGGTCCATCATCAAGGCTTCACGGGGTGAAATACCAAAAAACTGAGGATCAAAATCATAAACATCGTCAATGAAGCTTGCTTGTCGGCAATAGGTTTTCCCCTTTGCCTCACGGGCTGGATCAAAATAAGCATCCACATCCCAGCGATCTTTGGGAACGTCACTGACCGTATCTGTTCCCGCGCACAAATTTTGCCAGAACGTTTCCGGCCTGTCCGCACCACCGGGGAAACGACACCCAAGGCCGATAATAGCTATGGGCTCATAGTCATCCTTCGCATCGCGCTGTGAAACTTCAAGTTGTTCTTGAAGCTCACCAATACGATGCAGGGCATTTGCCATTAATTTTTTATAACGAGCTTCCATATTACCTTAAATAAACCTTGAAATTCATGCTTTATTATAAAAATTGATATGCTTTTAATGGCTAGTAACTCTACACTAAAACAACTAATAGCATATACGACGAAATTATTACACAGTTAGATTGTTGCTATTGTGCAACCCCTCACCTTAACAGCCCTCGCAAAACATCGACTAGGGCATTTACATATGGAAACTCAACCATTGAATTGTGTCCGCCCGCAACTGTGTGCACTTGCAAGTCATTTTCCACATGTTTTTCCCAACCGAGGCTTTCTGAGTTCGGTGCGTAAAGTTCTCTCAAAACGCCTTCATCAGCTGCTCGAATGACGACTGTTTCACCCTTAATAGGCGCAACTATCGGGCTGTGCGCAAGCCTGCAATTTACTTTGTAGACGGCAAAAAAACGAGCGACCTCTGAGGCTCCGTAATCGGGGGGAATAATGCCTGCTGCTAACAGGACTTTCGTCAGGTAAGCCAAGCGCTGTTCATCTGTTAATTTTCTTAATGCGGCTAACGAGGTCGTCGACATATCGTCGCTCAGCAAAGCCATCATTAGCTGAGCATCATCATAGTTTTTCAGATGTTCTGGTAAAGTGCTTGGCGCATAGGCATCCAAAAGAACCAGCCGCGACACTTGGTCTCCGGCTGCTTCGAGCTGGCGGCAAATTTCAAAAGCCACAATGCCCCCGCCCGACCATCCAAGTATTTGATATGGGCCTTGGGGTTGTTGTTGTTTTAGGGCTGCGCAATACGCCGCTGCCATTTCTTCGATATCAGCGAACGGAACCTGATCGCTTTCAAAGCCACGCGCCTGCAACCCATACAAGGGGTATTGATCCCCCAAGGCACGGGCCAAATGGATGTAACTCAGCACCTTCCCCCCCGCAGGATGGACACAGAATAACGGTATTTTGTCAGAATCATTTTGCGCTTGCAGCACGACCAAGGGTGACCACTCCGTTCCGTTTGTTCCATTTTCGCGGATCACCCGCGCTAACGATTCAATTGTTGAATGACTGAACAAGACGTCCAAGGGCAATTTTTGTTCAAAAGCCTGTTGAATACGGCTCACCAACTTGACCGCCAATAAGGAATGCCCGCCCATGGCAAAAAAGTCTTCGGTTACACTCACCGGACGCAGGTTTAAAAGCTCTTCCCAAATCTGAACTAGGGTAAGCTCAATATTATCTCTGGCCAGCCCCGCCATGTTTTTTTCGTCCGCTCCACCCGCACCGGGAGCTGGAAGCGCCTTCCTATCAATTTTCCCATTGGCCAATTTGGGAAACGTGGGCAATGCAATGATATGAGACGGATGCATATATTCTGGCAATTTGCTGCGCAGAAACTCACGAAACGCGTTCAGCTCTGTATTTTCATCGGCCAACACAATATAGGCAACCACACAGGGGTCCGCGCCGTCGTCTTCGCGCACAATCACCACGGCACTTTTGATCTGGGGATGTTCCAAAAGATTGGCAGCAATTTCATCGGGTTCAATACGAAAGCCGCGAATTTTAACCTGATGATCAATTCGTCCTAAAAACTCAATTTCCCCATTGGCCCGCCAGCGGGCAAAATCGCCACTTTTATAGACGCGCTGATCTGCTCTTTGGTCAAAGGGATGCTGAATAAATTTCTCTGCGGTCAAACGGTCCAGTTGAATATATTCGCGCGCTAAACCGACACTTTCAATATGCAGTTCACCCACCACACCTATCGCAACAGGTTCAAGGTTGGAATCTAAGATATGGATTTTTGTGTTATCAATGGGTTGGCCGATCAGCGGACGCCCTTGTCCACTATACTTGCTGATGGTGGCGCAAACGGTGCTTTCCGTGGGGCCATAGGCATTAAAGAAATTACGCCCCTTGGACCATTTTTCGGCAACATTTGTCGAACACATTTCTCCCGCGACAATCAAACAATCAAGGTCAGGCAGCGGTTCATAAGGCAGAACAGAAAGAAGCGATGGTGGAACCGTAATGTGCGTAATTTTTTGATCCCGCAACACCGCAAACAACGCATCACCCGGCAATATGTCTTCTTTGCGGGCAAGATGTAAGGCTCCGCCCTGACACAAGGTCATAAAAATTTCTGAAACCGACGCATCAAAGCTGAAGGAAGAAAATTGCAAAACACGACTGTGGCGTTCAATGGAAAAAGTGTGGCCTTGGGCACAGGCTAAATTACAAAGCCCACGATGTTGCAAGATCGTACCTTTTGGTTTTCCCGTCGAACCTGATGTATAAATAACATAGGCCATATGGTCCCCATTGGCTGGGGCGTCATCTTTTTCACGCCGAGGTGCATCCAAAACAGCCAAGACATCCGCCGCATCAACAATCTTTACGGTGTCACATGAAATTCGGGTTCGGAGCTCTGGGTCCGAAATGAGCAAGGGTGCACCAGAATTTTCTAACGTAAAGGACAGGCGCTCATCTGGGTAATCCATATCCAACAACAAAAAAGCTCCTCCGGCTTTTAAGATGCCAAGAACAGCAAGAATGTTTTCCAACGGATCATTTAAGCAAACCCCGACCAAAACTTCTGGCCCAACGTCCAAGCCTTTGAGGTTGTGTGCGATAGCACCAATGCGATTGAGCATCTGGTCATACGAAAACGTTTGATCCCCAAAAACCAAAGCAGGATCATGCGGAAATTGTTTCGCCCGGTCTTCAATCAAATGCAGGACGGACACTTGATCTGGGAATGCTCTATCCGTATCGTTGAATTGCCTTAATGTTTCAGATAAAGAATTTTTTGGGCAAAGCGATAAATCACCAATGCGCGTCTGAGACTCTTCTAGGCCTTCGTCCAATATATTTAAAAAATATGCGGCTAACAATTCCATAGAGCTTTGATGATAAAGATCAGTGTTGAATTCCATCACCCCAGCCAAGCCATTTTCTGTGGAGGAAAATGAAAATGTAATGTCATTGCAAAGGTCCGCCAAGGGGTCATGAATACCATCAAAAACAAACGCAACATCAAAAAGGGGGTGACGGTTTACAGCGTCCTCTAACCCCAGATCATTCATCAAGCGATCGTTAGGATAACGTTGATGATCGTACGCCGCCAAAAGGGTTTTTCGCAATTTCATCAACAAGTCACGAAATGAATCTTGTTCGTCTATCTGTTCAATAATCGCCAAAACATTATCGACACGGCCCGTTTCAGGTTTGCGTGAAGGCGTCCCCACAACAACAGCCGGGCTGTTATTGTATTTTTGCAAACAAATCATCAAGGATGCCATCAAAACCGTTGCCGTGAGAAACGATCCGTTTTTGGTCATTTGGCTTAATTTTTGAAAGATATCATCAGACACATCAATAGAAACTTTACCGCGTTTTCCGCCATAAACGTTCGGGCGCAATTCATCTAAGCGTGGCCCAGAAGGTTCTAATCCAGACGCCAGCCGATCCAACCAGTATTGCTTTTCTTCCAGAAGCTGTTTATCGAAAATTAGGATGCTCATTTTTTTTCATTCATCTTTGTCATATGTGTAAAAAGGCCTTAAAACGCAAATTCTTCATGTTCATCATCATTGCGCGGAACTGTTGCCAATCTTTTTTGTTCCAAAACATCAGGATCATAAAGGGGGCTAAATTCACCCTGTTTGGGAAGCTCAGACTCATTTTGAATTTTGCCCCAACGGTGCAAGTTTTCAATCAACTCTGGCGAGGCTTCTCGTTCATATGGAAATAATAATTTTTCACGTACAGCATCATTAAAAGCCCCGACAAAACCCTTGATTTGTGGCAACGAAAGCCCTTTGCGTTGAAGATAAAAAAGGCTCCACAATTCAAAGCCCTGCTGCGGCAACCAAATCGAATTTTGCACCGACAAAAACATATGTTCCACCCATTTGGATGCGGCCTTGTAATCCATCGTATTGTGGGTCCAGTTAAAGCCAAAATCTTGAATGCCAAGCTCATCTTTGCGCTGCCAGATCGGTGTGATTGGATCGCAATACCACAGCTGTGCGCGAAAGAAGTCGGGTTTGGTTTCTTCGATAAACGAAATTGTTTCCTTAACCGTTTCTTCTGTTTCTCCGGGAAATCCGATCAAAAGGTTCGCGTGGGTAATAATTTTGTGTTTTCGAAACTGAGCGATGGCCTCAACATAATCTTTGCGGCGTGATTTTTTGTTCATGCGTTCCAACATCGCATCACTGCCAGACTCAACACCCAAAAACACACCCTCACAGCCCGCTTGTTTCATAAGCGCTATGGTTTCGGCGTCGCCATGATCAGACCGATAAAAAGAATTCCATTTAAACCCGTATTTTTTATCAATCATCAAACGCATAATTTCGCGAAAACGTTTTTTGGGTACATTGAATGTATCGTCCAAAATCGTCAACGTGGTCACAGACCCAATATCAGCAATTGCGTCCAGCTCTTTTTCAACTGACTTTAGATCTAGGTATGTGTATTTTCCGGCCCGGTCCGGAAATCCACAAAATGCGCACGAAAATGGGCAGGATTTTGCCGTACGAATGGATAAAAATTCGCCAATTTCTGCCGCATCAAAAAGGCTATAATCAACGCTATTTTCTTCCAAAGAATTCGATTCCGTGTTGCGCTGTGTCAGTACAAATTCGCCTTTTTTCCGATACGCAATGTTGTCTATACAAGCAAAGTCATCGTCATTTTTAAGAGCCTGTAAAAGGTTACCCAAAGCTCCTTCGCCTTCGGCGCTGATCACATAAAAGTCACCGTCAAGATAGCTGAAAAGTTGGCATAAGGCGTCATCATCCAACATTGTGGCCTGACCGGATATATACGGGCCACCAATGATGATTTTAACGTCCTGATTATATTTTCGAATAAAGCTGATCATTTCCACAATCGGCTGGGGCACCACGTAAAGTGTGGTGGTGATGACCACGGTGCGCAGATCTCCTTGCACCAGTTTTTGGCGGAGTTTGTCTTTTCCCTGTTGGAAAAGATTGATGTAATCAAAACTGAAACCGTGATTGGCGAGATAACTGCCCAGGTACATAACCACGGGCCACATGAAATCCGCATTGTGATAGGTATTTTCAGGCCAGCCATTTGCCGCGTTCAAAACATCCATGGCCCGTTGTTCTTTGCCATCAACGGTGACGAAGGCAAGGTTCGCATCTCGGTATCCGCCCGAGCTTTCATCATTGCCGCGAATGAGCTCCACAGTTTTTTGAAAATCAAACTCGTTAAATCCAATAATGAGACAATCCGTCGTCATAGCGCGTCTTCCCTACTCATAAAATTCATCTGCCCCTAAACAATAGGTGGGCGCTCTCTTCTGGCCGATCGGGTAATTGCTGGGCGGATCGGTTGTTGTGATGGCTTTTGTTCAGCGTCTTTAATCCTTGCGGCCAATTTGGCAAGGGTTGGGTTTTCGAAAAGTGTGCCAAAGGGAATTTCAACCTGAAACCGTCCGCGAATGCGCGACATTATCCGTGTTGCAGACAACGAATGCCCGCCGATCGCAAAAAAATCATCGTGAATGCTTATGCTCTTCAAACCCAGAATATCTTGCCAAATTTCACTTAACCCCTGTTGGCATTCATCTTGGGGGGCGACAAAATCAGGGGCATGACCTTGTGCCCTTGCCCCTAGTGTTAACAAAGCCGCTTTATCAATTTTGCCCCGTTCCGTTAAGGGCATTTTATCCAAAACAATCAGAGACCTTGGCATCATATAAGCGGGCAAGAATTCACCAAGCTGAGCCCGTAAATCCGCTTCAGATATAGGTTTAGAAAGGACATAATAACCAACCAGTTCCGTATCTTGAGAGGCCGCAACAAAGGGCACAACAACAGCCGCTGAAATTGCTGGATGTTGTTGCAGGCACATTTCAACTTCACCCCGTTCAACCCGGTATCCCCTGAGCTGAATTTGATCATCATTGCGCCCATGAAAATAGATCACGCCATCGTCAGCCCATCTTCCCAGATCGCCGGTTTTATACAGACGTTGCCCGGTTGCAAAAGGATGAGGAACAAAACTTTGTTCGGTCAGATCAGCACGGTTCAGATACCCCCGCGAAAGAGCGGCTCCGCCGATATATATTTCTCCGACGGCCCCCATTGGCATCGGGCGCTGGGCCTTGTCCAAGATAAATACATTTACGTTATCTATGGGTTTTCCGATGGAAATTGTACCGAGCTCTTGTTTATGACTGACGGGTCCTGATGTTGTCACCACCGTGGCTTCGGTTGGACCATAGTTATTGAAAACGGATAGATCACCCTTGCCAATTCCCTTCAGAACATCGCCCCCCGTCAGCAACTTAATTTTGCCCGAAAGACGACCGTTATGATGTTCACAGATGTCTTCACACAGGCCCGGCGGAACAAAGCTGTGGGTGATGTTATGGTCCACATAAAACGCGATTAATTTTTGCGTATCGGTACGTTCAAAATCGGATAATGGATACAAACATGCCCCCGCCAACAGGTAAGGCAAGATTTCCCAAATCGACGCGTCAAAGGCAGGGGATGCATAAAGGGTCGCCCGGCTTTGGCTATCGGTCTTATAGTGCCGTTGATGCCACGCCACCATATTTACGGCACTTGCGTGTTCAATCATCACGCCCTTTGGCGTTCCGGTGGACCCAGATGTATAAATAATATAGGCAAGGCTGTTGGGTTTTGCGCGTAAAGGCAAAGCCGGAGCATCCCGTTCAAGCTCTTCACCAAGATTATCAAGGTTAACAATCGGTGTGCTGATCGTTAAATCCTGAGCTCCCGTCGCATCGGTCAAAACGGCCTTTGCTTGGCTGTCGTCTAGGATGAAACCTGTGCGTTGGGGGGGAGTGTTGGGGTCTAGGGGAACATAAACCGCGCCACATTTTAAAATTGCCAAAAAGCTTAAAACCAACGTTTTCGAACGTCCTAAAAAGACGGCGATACGATCCCCGTGGGCGACCCCATAATCGTCTTTCAACACACCCGCCAAGGCATTGGCCTGAGCGTTAAGTTCGCCATAAGAAAGGCTTTGATCATCCCAGCAAATTGCTTGATTTTCAGGCGCTTGATCCACCTGTTGAGTGAACAATTCATCCAACGTTTTGTTTTTGGGAAATTCTACGGCTGTCGCGTTGAATTGCTCAACAACTTTATTTATTTCGTGTGGCGGTAAAATATTGATTTCATCAACGACAATATCTGTATTGTTCAGTACAGCGCGGATCACTTCACAAAAGTGTTCCCCCATGCGTTCGATTTGAGCCTTGGCATAGACTGCTGAATTAAACGAAAAGGAAACATCAAGGCATGGTCCTGGATTCACGGCGACGCTTAAGTCGTAATGGGTATGTTCAAACCGTTCCACGCCATCGATTTTCAATCCATAATGGCCTTCATCCATGGCACTTTCAAAGTTCACATCCACGGGAAAATTTTCAAAGGCAAACAGATGATCAAAGCTTTGTTGGGTTTCTAAGATATCGCTGAGCGGCAAATATTGGCGTTCGCTGCCGTCAAGGGAATCTGTTTGCACCCGCTGCAAAAGCGCCGTAAATGTTTCGTCTTTTTCAAGACTAATCCGCACAGGAATAGCATTGATAAAAAGGCCCACCATTGCGTCAACATTTCGCACTTCGGCAGGGCGGCCTGTTACCACGGCCCCGAATAAAACATCTGCACTGTCCACATAACGACTGACAAGAATGCCCCAAATGGCTCTGCAAACGGTGCCCAGCGTCACCCGATTTTTTAACGCTAAGGCCCCTAATTCACTGGTTTCTTGGGCTGTTAAGGCAAACGAGACATCTTTGAAGTTGGCTTTACTTTTGTCCGCCACTCGATTGGCAAACGGCAGGCAGATTGAAGCAGCGCCTTTTAAATGTTGTTTCCAATACGCGATAGACTCTGAAGTATCTTTGGCTTCGACCCAACGAACATATTCGGCAATCGAAATCGCCGGAGCAAGGTCAAGATCCTTTGCATTGACTTTGGAATGATAAATTTCCATCAATTCCTTTAAAAGGATTCCGCTGCTCCACCCATCCATCAAAATGTGATGATGGGTACGCAAGACTTCATGGCGTTCAGGATTTAGGCGGACAACCGCCATGCGCGCCAAATGCCCAGCCTGCGGATCAAAGGGCCGCAAACGGTCTTGTTCGCGGAAATTCTTCAAAAATATTTCTTGTTCATCCGCGTTCTGGTCACTGATGTCGATAAATGAAAATTCAGCATCAACTTCTTTTAAGACCACCTGTCGCGGACGGGCGGTTTTTTCATATATAAAGGCTGTTTTTAAAATGTCGTGTCTGGTCACCAAATATTGCCAACTGGACTGAAATAAATCGACATCAAAATCCCCGGCAATATGATAGGAAAATTGTTCCACATAAGCGGTCACATCTTCATCAAACAAGGCGTGATACAGCATGCCTTGTTGCAACGGAGATAATGGATAAATATCCTTAAGGTTCTCTTTTTTCATCATGTGAATATATCTTCTAGTTCATCAAGGCTGATATCTGAGCTGGTCAAATCCGAAGGCGTCAGCTCGGTTGTGGTTTGGTCCTGACAATGGAAACTAAGGATCAAAATTTCGCTCGTCATCAATTGCAAAAGTTGTTTTATAGACGTGTCGCCATAACGGTACTGGCTATAGCTGATGGACAGGTCCAGTTTGCTTTCAAGAACCATGGCGCTAATGTTAAGTTCAACAGAACGTTGCCCATCTGGATTAATGGCGTCGCCCGTATCGTCTGTGGACACCGTGAACAGATCCGAACCGGAACTTGTTTCAAATTGCCCCATATAATTAAAGATAACCTTGGCCTCATTTGCAAACGTCAGGCCGTTACCAGATTGGTTTGGATCAAGGTATTTCAAAACGCCGTAGCCTATTCCCTTATTTGGAATAGACCGCAGAGACTCTTTAAGGCTCTTAATGTGGTGGCCAATATCGTCCCCCAAAGGCAATTCAAGCATGGCCGGGTACAAAGACGTAAACCWACCAATTGTACGGTTAATGTTTATGTCTTTCATCACCTCTTCGCGGCCGTGGCCTTCTAACAAGACCACCGTTTGATTGATGTCTTTCCAGGCACGTAAGGCCCGAGCTAGAGCCACCAACAGGATTTCTTCTGTCGAAGTTCCGTAGGCTAGATGCACATCGTTCAACAATGATTGGGTATCTGCATCTGACAGTGTTGCTGTTTGTGTCTGCAGATCACGATTTATATTGAGCGGTGAATTAATTTCAACAGGAAAAGAAGGAAGTTTAATTTTTTCTAAGGCCCGCCAATAGACAAGTTCTTTCTGTACTGCATCACTTTGGGCATATTCGATTAGGTGTGTGCCCCAGCGTTTTATAGACTCACTTTTGGCCGGAAGCACAATTTCCTTACCGTTGATATGATCTTGGTATGCCGCCGTGAAGTCTTCTAACAGAATGCGCCACGATACACCGTCAATCACCAAATGGTGCACCACGATCAACATCTGATCGCCATCATCTGTGCGAAAAAGAACCGCTTTGATTAAGGGGCCTGTGCTTAAATCAAAACTTTTATGGATTTTATTGGCGTACTGGATAAGGTCGTCTTGTGCCTTATCACGACCGCGAAAATCTTGGATTTCAAAATTCAAGCTTGGGCCTGATTTTCGAACCTCTTGGCTCCATTCTCCGTGATCATTGCTATAAAACCGCATGCGAAAAGCATCATGATGTTCACAAGTGATCTTTAAAGCCTGTTGTGCGCTGAGTTCTTTAAAACCATGATTTGCCCGCAAAACAATCGCATGGTTAAACCATTCTGGTGTCACAGTACATTCGGCGAAAAAACGTTTTTGAACAGGCGTTAACGGGACATTTCCGGTCACGACCTCATCTTCCCTTTGCGCGGATTTTTCGACAAACGGAGCCAATTGTTCGACCGTTGGATGATTGAACAGGTCTTTGATCTTAATTTTTAAATCTTCACGGTACAGACGCGRAAGGATTTGAATGGCGCGAATAGAATCTCCGCCCAAGGAAAAATAATCGTCTTCAACACCAATATCTTGGCGTCCAAACACAGCTCGCCAAACCTCAAGTAGGCTTTGTTCAATTTGTGATTTTGGCGCGCGCCCCAGAGCATTTTTATTTTCTGGTTCACGGACGTCTTGCATCGCCATCAGACTTTTTCTGTCTATTTTCCCAGACACCAGGGTCGGTAAATTTTCTAAAAACATAAAGCGAGCCGGCACCATGTGCTGCGGCAATACCGTTAACAAATATTCCCGTAATGTGGCGCTCGTTATGTCTTGGTGTTGACTGACACAAGCTCGCAGATACGTGCGACCTTCATCATCTTGGATGGGCACCACAGCCACTTCACGAACCAAGTCATGATCTTTAAGCTTTTCTTCGATCTCGCCGGGTTCGATCCGATAGCCCATGATTTTGACTTGTTGATCATTACGGCCCAAAAATTCGATGTTGCCGTCATCCAACCAACGCGCCATGTCTCCGGTGCGGAACATGCGCTTTGTTTGATCAAAGGGGTGGCTAACAAATTTCTCTTGAGAAAGGGCTTCGTGATTTAAATATCCCCGTGCAACTCCGGCCCCTGCGATACACAATTCACCAACAACACCAAGAGGAGCAAGAGCGTTGTGAGGGCTTAGAATCAAAGCTTCGACGTTCGCCAAAGGTTTTCCAATGGGGACAATTGGCGGCAGATTGTCGGGCATCTTAGACACCGTATAGGTGGTCGCATCCACACAGCATTCCGTTGGTCCGTAAAGATTAGAAACCGTCAAATCAGGGTTCGCTTTTAAGACCTCAGCCAACAGATGGCGCGGCAAAGGTTCTCCACCAAAAACCATATGCTTTAAACGGCCCGCCAAGGCTGGCAATTCACCGGCTTCATGAAGCAAGGCCAAAAAGTTAGGAATACAGCCTGCAACATCAAGTTTGTTTTCAATGCAGAATTTTGTGAAACGGCGTGTATCGCGCTTAATTTCATCGTCCATAATAAACAGCGCATGCCCCAAAAGCAGGGCCGAAAAAATCTGTTGTACAGAACCATCAAAAACATAGGTCGTGATCAGCATTGTGTTCAGTCGCTGATCATATCTTGAATACAGTTCTTGGTTCATGGCAAAGACCAAGTTCGCAACCGAATGCTGTTCGACCATCACGCCTTTGGGTTTTCCGGTCGAACCGGACGTGTAGATAATATAAGCAAGATGATCGGGGCGCACGCAAACGGGGGGCAATGGTGCGCATTTTTCAACATCGTTTGTGATATTAACTGCGGGTAAAAAATCAAGGATTTCAGCCTGAGGCATTGTTTCGTCATCGCACAACAAAACCCGGCAACCGCTGTCTTTAAGGATAAAACGAAGACGTTCTTCGGGGAAAGAGGTGTCCATGGGCACATACGCCCCACCCGCCTTAAGAACGGCCAAAATGCCCACGATCGTCCATTGTGAACGGCCCAACAACAAGCCAATCCGATCATCAGGTTGGATATCAAAATTGTGACGCAGCTGCAAAGCCAACGCTTCAACTTTTTGATTCAGTTCACCATAACTTAAACGAATACCTTGAAACACGACTGCGGTTACGTTGGGGTCGCGCCGTACTTGGTCTTCGAACAGTTCAATTAAGACCTTTTCTTGAGGAGCATCGTTAAAAGTATCATTAAAGGTTTTTGTTATGGTTTGGCGTTCTTGGGCCGTCAGGATATCAATATCGGTTAACAGCGCTGATCCGCCCAAGTCCGCAAACTTCGTAGCTGTTTGCAATAGGTGTTCGCCCACACGATGCATTTGGCCTTCGCCATACAGAGCCGCGTTATAGCCAATTTTAATTTTCAGGAGGGTATCTGGCAAAAACCGGATACCAAAATCAAAATGGGTGTCTTCCCAAGTTTCCATGCTTGCCACACAAAAATCAGTGCCCAAAATTTCCGACCCCTCTTCGAACAAGTCATCAAGGGGGTAATTTTCCATGACAAATAAAGAACCCAACAATCGATCACGCAATGCCGTTTGAGCCTGAACTTGAGCAAGCGGGAAATGGTGATGAGGTTCGCAATCTAGCGCGTCTTGTTGTAACGCCTGCAACAGTTCACCGACCGTCATTTGATCGTGAAGACGCACGCGCACTGCAATGGTATTGATGAAAATGCCAACCATAGATTCAATATTAGCAATATCATGCGGGCGGCCAGAAACCACGGACCCAAAGACAACGTCGGACATGTTTGTATACCGACACAGCAACAGCCCCCAAATCGATTGTAAAACCGTATTCAACGTTACCTTATGGGTTTGAGCCAACAGGGAAAGCTTTTCGACAAGGTCTTCGCCCATTTCCAAATGCACAGCACTCTGCTCAGATTTACCCAACGGTATTTTATCTGATTGGGTAAATTGTATCTGTGGGGGCAGAGCCTGAATGTCATAATCTGTGAGATAGTTCTGCCAAAAAGCTTTTGAGGCTTCATCATTTTGCCGACCCAGCCACCCAATATAATTGCGAAACGGTTGGGCGGTTGTTAGCTGAGGCTGTTGATTTTTCAACAAACCACAATATATATCCAGAGATTCCTTAACCAAAGTGCCAAGGGACCAGCCATCCATGATGATGTGATGATGCGTTAACACCACTTCGCAACGGGCCTTGCCAAGGACTAATATTTGTACCCTCAACAATATTTCTTTATCTAAGGCAAACGGATGTGAACGTTGTTGTGTTTTAAAATCTTCCCGAAAATCTTGTTGTTTTATGACGTCCAGCTTACCGATATCCACGACCTCGACACACAGTTGTTGCTCTTCGAGAACCACTTGCAAGGGCGTGTCTACATTCTGATAAACAAACAGGGTCCGCAAAATGTCGTGGCGCCGGATAAGTTCATTCCAAGAGCCCTCAAACCGCGAAAAATCCAAGTGCCCTTCAATCAACCAAGATATTTGCTGCACGTAAGCCTGTGACGTTTCATCCTTTAAAAAATGAAAAAGCATGCCCGCCTGCATCGGGGCAAGGGGATAAATATTAGAAATGTTATTTTTAAACTTTTTCATTAATTTTTGAAAGTCACCTTATTTCAAGACACCCCTAACCCCCCGGCTCCACCTCAACAAAAAACACAACTTTAAATCGTACATGTTTCAGAATTATGTTTCAGAAATTTATCTTTCTTCCGTTGCATACGATTTTATTCAAAAGCCACAAAACGTACTTTTCTGATCATATTATGTAAAAAATAAAATGAAACAAACACTTGTATTTAACGCCATATTAAATATAGAATTGAAAAAATAAAGTATTATTTAAGGTAATGCGCGCATGAGGGGGCCAATCAAGCAAAATAAATGAACAACCTAAGAGGCTGGTAATAATTTTTACCCTTATTATCAACATGTTATGTTTATTTTTCAGCACCATAGCGCTAAACACCTTAGACCGTCACTTCGTTAAGTATCTTTTTGCAACCTATGCAACACAAGATAAAATCATGCGGCCTAGCTAATATGGCCTAGACAATAACMCCTAAACGATACGAGGAGATTGATATCGTCCAACCGTTTGCCATTTGGTTTGTCGCAAGTTTTGTCCTCGGCGTTTTTGGACGGCGAACAAGATTTGGGTTTTGGGGCGTCTTTTTAGGCTCCCTGCTTTTGTCACCCGTTGTTGGTTTGTTTATCTTGGTGACTTCAAAAAAAAATTACGCTCATTCAAAAGAAATAGAATAATTCATTCATAAGTTATGGAGAACATGTCGTGTCAGATACCGTAAAAAAACCAACCGCTAAAAAATCCACTCCAAAAGAAACCTCATCTGTAAATAAAGAGACGCCGGATCAAGGTGCTCCAGAACAAGAGGCCTCATCTGCAAAAGCAGAAAAAACCACAGTAACAAATGAAACATCCAAGACATCGGATAAGAAAACCCCCAAGATGACGGATGAAGATCGTTTGAAAGAAGCCAATGCGATTGTCACCCGTAATATTTATTGGGCTATGGGTTTGGGCGTAATCCCCCTTCCCTTGCTTGATATGGTTGCGATTGCCGCCTTGCAGGTCAAAATGATCAGAGAATTGTCTGAACTGTATGGTGTTCCTTTTTCTAACAACATCGCGGCCACATCCGTAATGACATTGATCGGCGGCATTGCTCCCATTGAATTGTCCAAGGGATTATCATCCAGCATCGTCAAACTGATCCCCGGAATTGGCACCGCGGCAAGCACGGTTGCTCTTCCGGTCACGGCGGGGGCGACAACTTACGCCATCGGCCATATCTTTATTTTGCACTTTGAATCAGATGGAAATTTCTTCGACTTTGATACATCGAAGGTAAAACAATATTCTCAGGATCTTTTTGCTAAGGGTAAAAAGCTTGTCACTGGGCTTTGGTCAAAAGACAAAGATAAAGCCGAAACAGACACAAAAACGGAAACGAAAGCAGAAACCAAGGCTGCTTAAGTTATTGCGCTAAAATACAAAGGCAAAGCCCCGCAGGATCGCATAGATCACATGTGGGGGTTTGCCTTTGTCGCATGACCACCAAAAAAAACAACGTGCTGTGGGCCTTTCAGATATTTCAGGCTCCTTTTGCAAATATGGACTGAACCGCAATGAACAACGATCAGAAAACTGTTCTGTTTCCTGAACCTGATTTGCCCCAGCCCCTTCCCTTATCCTTTCCCATGTCTTTTCCCATGTCTTTTGCCCAAAGACGGCTCTGGTTTTTGAACGAACTTGAACCGGGAACGCCTCATTATAATATTCCGGCCAACATCAAAATACGGGGTGACCTTGATATTAAGGCCTTAAAATCCAGTATTGACAATATCGTCAGCCGACATGAAATTCTGTTCACCACCTTCACCACACAAAACAACAAACCGGTGCAAAATGTTGGATCACCGTGTTCTGTTTCAATCCCCATCCTTGAACCCGGTGCAGATACCCCTCTGGATTTAGAAGCCTGGATGCACGCTCAGACACAAGCCGAACTTCGGCTTCCTTTTGATTTGTCTGCGGGGCCATTGCTGCGTTTTCGGTTGTTGAAGATCAGCAACCAAGAACACATTTTACTGACCACCATGCATCACATCATTTCAGATGCATGGTCCATGGGAATTTTCATTCGCGAAATTGCGGCTTTTTACAAACAGCATGTCACAGGCATTCCCTGTGTTTTGCCAGAGCTCACCATCCAGTACGCTGATTTTTCGGAATGGCAGCAAGACTGGTTGTCCGGTGAAGCCTTGGATCAGCAGCTTAAATATTGGCAACATACATTGGCCGATGCCMCGCCAATTTTAGACCTGCCCCTTGATCGGCCCCGTCCAAAATTGCGCGATGTGGAAGGGGGAAGCTTGTCTTTCACCTTAACCGAAAAACAGTCCGCACAAATTAAGCAACTTTGCCAAACATCGGGCGCGACCATGTTCATGACGCTTCTGGGCGTAGTGACCTTATTGCTGTCCAAATATTCAAGACAAGACGACATCGTCATCGGTTCGCCCGTTGCGGGCCGCAATCAAAGTGAGCTGGAAAACTTAATTGGTTTTTTTGTAAACACCTTGGTCTTGCGGATTGATCTTTCTGGCGAACTTACGTTTGTCGATCTGTTGGACCGTGTCAAAAAAACCGCGCTCGGTGCCTTTGATCATCAGGACATTCCGTTCGAACACTTAGTCGAAGCCTTAAAACCAGAGCGTCATTTAAATATTAACCCGCTGTTTCAAGTGTCTTTTACGATGCAAAATGCTCCCGGTGAGGACCTTGAACTTGAAGGTCTTTCTGTGCAGCCGTTTACAAGTGTTAAAACAGGTATGAGCCGCTTTGATTTAGAATTTGCGTTTTGGGAAGACGAAGCACTGCACGGGTCCATCGTATTCAAAAAAGACATCTTCGATGCCAAAACCATCGACCGCATGGGCCAACACCTACAAACGTTACTGGATGCCGTGATCCAGACCCCAGAGGCCAAACTCGCTGACCTATTGATTTTGAAAGATGCAGAACGTAAAGAACTTTTGGATTTGGGAAGCCATAAATTTCAAGAGTTTCCTGAACAGCCGCCCCTGCACATTCAATTTTCAGATATCGCCAAAAAACATCCCGACCGGATCGCATTGTGTTTTGAACATCATCAGATGACGTACCAACAATTGGATGAAAAATCGAATGGTGTTGCGCAAAACCTGCTCGACCAGGATATCAAAACCGAATCCCTAGTCGGGCTTTATGTTGAACGATCACTGGACACGGTAGTTGGCATTTTGGCTATTTTAAAAGCTGGGGCGGGTTACCTGCCCCTTGACCCCGCCTATCAAAATGACCGTTTGGCCTTTATGATTAAGGACGCCAAAATTTCGGCCGTACTCACCCACAGCTCATTGCTTCAAGACGTGCAAGCGTTGATCGCCGATACCGAACTTAATCTGTTGTGCATCGACAAAGTTGAGGCCAAAAAAACCTCCGCCATTCAATCTTCAAAAAAACCGAATAGCTTGGCCTATGTAATTTACACTTCTGGTTCGACGGGCACGCCTAAGGGTGTTGAGATCACCCACAACAATGTCACGCGTTTGTTTTCATCAACCCGCGAACTTTTCAAATTTGATGAAAATGACGTCTGGACACTGTTTCATTCCTACGCGTTTGATTTTTCAGTTTGGGAAATCTGGGGGGCTTTGTTGCATGGTGGAAAACTGGTGATTGTTCCCTATTGGACATCGCGGTCACCGGATGATTTTTATGACCTGTTGCACAAAGAATCCGTAACCATCCTGAACCAGACTCCATCCGCATTTTATCCACTGATTGGCCTTGATGAACGATTAAACTCAGCTAAACCGCTAGCTTTACGAACCGTTATTTTTGGCGGAGAAGCCCTTGATTTTCAAAAAATCGCCCCGTGGTTTGCCCTGCACAAAGACAATCAACCGAACCTAATCAACATGTTCGGTATTACGGAAACGACGGTCCATGCCAGTTATTATCGACTGTCCGCATCTGACGTTATTCAACACAGCAGCCTGATTGGGTGTCCCTTACCTGATCTTAAATTCTATATCCTAGACGATCACGGCCATCCGGTGCCAACGGGAATCAAGGGCGAAATTTATGTGGGGGGACACGGTTTAGCGCGCGGTTATCTGAATCGATCCGATCTAACAAAACAACGTTTTGTCACGGACCCTTTTGGCACAGGTCAAGACCGCTTGTATAAAAGTGGAGATTTGGGGCGTTGGTTAGCCGATGGAAATCTTGAATATTGTGGACGCATGGACGACCAAATTCAAATCCGAGGATTTCGTGTTGAACTTGGTGAAATCGAAACAGTTCTGACAAGCTTGCCCGCAATCCAAGATGTCAAAGTGTTGTACCGAACCCAAGAAAATGGCGGTGACCTCGCGGCTTATGTGGTGGCGAACACCGCCCAGGGCACCTTTCCCCTGCAAGACGTGCGCACGCATCTTAAAGAAAAACTGCCCAACTATATGTGTCCGGGCGATATTTTTATTCTTCGTGAAATGCCGCTTACGACCCACGGAAAAATAGATCAAAAGGCTCTTCTCAAACTTAAACAAGAGGCTCCGTCTATCGCCACGGCCCGGCCAACCACAACCACAGAAATCACCATTGCAACAATATGGTGTGACGTTATGGGCGTGGATGAAATCGGTATCCATGATAATTTTTTTGAACGCGGCGGCCATTCGCTGTTGGCGACGCAAGTGGTTACCAGAATTCGCGAACAATTATCCACCCCCTTAATATTGCGGGCCTTTTTTGAAAACCCAACCATTTCAGGGTTGGCTGTCTTGATTGATGGCCAAGGCCATACCCAAGAACTTAAAATTCCAGTGGCCGACAGAACGGTCGACATTCCCCTTTCGTTTGCCCAAGAACGGCTTTGGTTTATCCAAGAGCTTGAAGGCGAACTGGCCGAGTCTGTATACAATATTCCGGCCGCTTATCGTTTGCGGGGAACCTTAAACACACAAGCCCTTGAACAGGCTTTGAACAAAATCATTGAACGTCACGAAGTCCTGCGCACAACTTTTTTCGAACAACACGGCAAGCCTTTTCAACGTATCCAAGAGCACCTCTTTATCCCCCTGACGGTCACAAACTTACCTGTATTTGCGACACCCCAAGATGAAGATCAAAACGTCCATAGCCTTGCCGCTGCACATGCTCAGGAAAAATTTGATTTAACAAACGGGCCGTTGGTACGCTGGAAACTTCTGCGGCTTGAAAATGGCGAGCACATTTTGTTGGTGTCGATGCATCACATTATATCAGACGGCTGGTCCACGGGTATTATCGCCGAAGAAACCTCTAAATATTATGACGAATTTTCTCAAGGTGCCGCCGCACGGTTGCCCGACTTGGCTGTTCAATATGCTGATTTTTCGGCTTGGCAACGTGACCGTTTCGCCGACGGTAGCCTGCTTAAAGAACAAATAAAATATTGGACAACCCGGCTAGAAGGCGCGCCCCCCGTATTGGACCTTCCGTGTCGAAATCCACGGCCACCCCAACAAACGTATCAAGGCAAAATTGCGTCTTTTGACATTACCCCAACAACGCGGCTAAAGCTTGAAAAGCTTGGTCAGGGCTTAGGCGCCACGCCTTTCATGACGATTTTATCCGCCTTCAGTCTTTTGCTTTCGCGGTATGGAGCCGGCGACGACATTATTATTGGATCGCCCATTTCAAACCGAGGCAATCGTGATTTAGAACAGCTCATCGGATTTTTTGTAAACACCTTGGTCTTTCGCATAGACCTTTCAGACGATCCAACGTTCAGGACCCTATTAGGTCAGGTGAAAAATCAAGCTCTGGACGCTTACACCCATCAGGATTTACCCTTTGAAAAATTAATCAAGGCCTTAGCTCCGCAACGAAACTTAAGCTATGCCCCCGTGTTTCAGGTGATGCTGGTGGTGCAAAATGAACCGCTGGGCAATGATCAAGACAACCCGAACTTGGTGATTGATACCGTGGCCGTGGACACGAGTGTTTCTCATTTTGATATGATTTTGTATCTAAACGAACGCGATGGTGGGTATTTGGGCATGCTTGAGTATGCCTCTGATCTTTTTGACGAAGACGTTATTGAAAACTTCATTCAAAGCTTTCAGACCCTTTTAGGGGCCATTGCTGATGCTCCGGACCTTGCTCTTTCAACGTATCCTCTTGCTGTTGATCTGGTTGTCCCTAAGCCAAAGATCGTTCCCCAACAAATTGGCCTTGAGGAACTATTTGAACAGCAAGCGGCCAAAACGGCTGAAGATGTGGCTCTTGTATTTGAAGGCTCGACCCTGACGTATGGTGAACTGAATGCTCAATCCAATCGTCTTGCCCATTTCCTGAAATCCAAGGGGGTACAAACGGATGTCATTGTCGGGTTGATGATGGAACGCAGTCCAGCGCTTATCGTGACGCTTTTGGCCATTATAAAAGCCGGGGGAGCCTATCTGCCCTTGGACCCAAATTACCCCGAAGATCGAACACGGACGATGGTCAAAGACAGCAAAGCCACCTTGGTTTTGACCGATCAAGGCGACACCAGCCTGTTGATTGATGGCCTTGAAGTCATCGATATAAATGATATTAAAACCGCGCTTGAGACCTTTGACGAAACAAACCCAGTGCGCACATACCAGCCAAGCGATGGGCTTGCGTACGTGTTATATACATCTGGATCAACAGGAACACCCAAGGGTGTTGAAATGGGTCGTGCAGCCGTTTCGAACCTAATTCATTGGCACCTTGACCATGATGTTTTGTCGCCCCCTTGCCCGGTGTTGCAATTTGCACCATTTACGTTTGATGTTGCGTTTCAGGAAGTTTTTTCCACGTTGTGTTCCGGCGGAATTTTGCATATTGCGTCAAATGAGATGCGCCAAGATGGTGTGGCCTTGTTAAACTATATCAATGATGAAAACATCCAACGTGTTTTCCTGCCCTATGTGGCTTTGCAGCAATTGGCCACCATTTCCGTTGAACGAAATTTATTTCCATCACCCCTAAAAGACATCATCACAGCGGGGGAACAGTTGCGTATTTCTCCGGCGATCACGCAACTGTTTACGGCCCTTAAAACATGCCGCCTGCATAATCATTACGGCCCTTGCGAAAGCCATGTTGTCACAACATTTACCCTTGAAGGCACGGCGGACAACTGGCCGCTTTTACCGTCGATTGGCCAACCTATTGCGAACACAGAAATCTACATTCTTGATGCTTTAAAACGCCCCGTACCGATGGGGGTGCCCGGAGAACTGTTTATCGGCGGCATTGCCCTGGCGCGAGGATATTTGGGCCAAGCCAAAATGACCGCCGAGAGATTTATCCCTCATGTCTTTCAAGAAAGATCCGGCGCATGCCTGTATCGCACCGGGGATTTAGCGCTTTGGCAAGCGGATGGAAATATCAAGTTTTTGGGTCGCGCCGATAACCAAGTTAAAATCAGAGGTTTTCGCATTGAGCCCGGTGAGATTGAAGCCCTTATCAACGCGCACCCCGACGTTGATGATAGCGTTGTCATCGACATTGAATTCGGCCCCGATGACCGAAGACTTGCGGCTTATGTCACGGCAAAATCCACGCACACCCTCGACTGTGTAAAGCTTCGCCAACACCTTAAAAGCAAACTTCCTGAATATATGGTGCCTTCGGCTTTGGTCGTTGTTGAAGCTCTGCCTTTGACATCAAGCGGAAAAATAGACCGCAACAAACTTCCCCCCATACAGGCGCAAAACCTAAGCGCCACAATTTCGGCTCCACCATCTTCGCCTGTTGAACAAGTCCTTGCGGCGATTTGGACGGAAGTTTTGAAAATCGATAACGTGGGCGTGCAAGATAACTTTTTTGAATCCGGGGGGCATTCTCTTTTGGCAACCCAGATGATTTCTCGCATCCGCGAAGCCTTTTCAATAGATATTCAAGTGCGCAAAATTTTTGAAACCCCCACTCTTGCAGACCTTGCCCAACACATTGAAACAATGGGCAAGGACGAGTCCTCTAATATTCCGCCAATTGTCCCCGTCGAGCGGACGGGTATTCACCCACTTTCTTTTGCTCAAGAAAGGCTGTGGTTTTTAAACCGTCTTGAAGGCAACAATGCGAATTACAACATGTCTGCGGTCATCAAAATTACGGGAGACTTAAACGTCAAAGCCTTAAGCCAGAGCCTTTCTGAAATTATTCGCCGTCATGAAGTTTTGCGCACCAATTTCAAAGAAACTGATGGCCAGCCCCATGCGATCATCACGCCTTATGAACAGGTGGGACTACCGGTGATTGACCTTGGCGCCACACTTGAAAAAAACCGGGGCACGGAAATTCAACGTATCATTGGCGAAGAAACTTTGGCTTGTTTTGATCTTGAAAAAGATTCTCTTTTAAAGACCACACTGCTGAACGTTCCCGCCACCGCTGCACAAGATCGTTTACATATTTTAATTCTATCCATGCACCATATCGTCGCGGATAATTGGTCTTCTGGTGTTTTTACACATGAACTGACCCTCTTGTACGACGCCTTYAATCAGGCTGACCAAGGTTCAGACACACCTTTTATTTCGCCGTTTAATGATCTTGAAATTCAATATCTTGATTTTGCTCACTGGCAACGCAATTGGTTGACCGGGGACGCTCTCGATACGCAGCTGTCCTATTGGCGCACTCAACTGAGCGGTGTTCCCCCGGTTCTTCAGATTTCCCCCCGTTCATCTGATACTCAAAACCCCGCTCCGTGCCAGATAAAATCATTTTCGTTAAGTCCCGATTTAACCGCGCAGGTGAAAAAGCTCTGTCTGAATGAAGGCGTCAGTCTTTATATGGGGCTTTTAGCGGCCTATGCTGCGTTGCTTTTCAGATACACTGGGCGTGAAGACATCTTAATTGGTTCGCCCATTGCCAATCGAAATTACAAAGAAATTGAACCGCTGATTGGCTTTTTTGTGAATACTTTGCCGTTGCGCGTAAGTCTCGCGAACGAACCGAGTTACCGCGCACTTTTGCGTCAGGTCCGCACAGTAGCTCTGGAAGCTTTTGCACATCAAGATTTGCCGTTTGAACGCATTGTACAAGCCGTCTGTCCGGACCATGGGAACAGCCGCATGCCTTTGGTGCAGGTGATTTTTGCCCTGCAAAATGCTCCCGCGGCCGACGACGATGCTCACGGCATCCAAATGTCGTTAATGCCCGCCCCCAGCGGCCCTGCTAAGTTTGATTTGATACTTTCAATGACAGAAGAAGGTGGCCAATTGCATGGCGTTTTTGAATATGACAGCCGTCTTTTTTCGGCTGAAGAAATTGAAAAAATGGCCGAACACTTCCTGCAAATTTTAAGCAACGTAACAACCACCCCCGATGAACGGGTTGTTGATATTTTGCTCACCGCAGACAATCGTTCAAAAACAAAGGACGATGATGATGAGTTTGATTTTTAGGTTGCCGCCGAAAGCTATGGTTTCACGTTACCATTTTGCCCAACGTCTTCCTTGCCAAAGGACAACAATTCCAGAGCTTTATCCTTAAAAGAAATCTTCTTTCGTGGCTCAGGTTTAACCATCGTGGGTTCTTCAGATTTTGAGGGTTCACTTGTAAGATCTATGGCTGGCGCCTTATCCGTCGTTGCATCGATTTTAACGTCACCTGATGCATCCGAGCTGTTCGATTGCGCGCCCATATTCCCAAGGATCAAAGGCATGCCTTCTTTTCCGGCCCCGATAATCACAACTTTAGCATTATTAGACTTCGCCAAGGCCAAGGTTGCGTCAATCCCTTTCCACCTGAGATAGCGATCCGAAATGCCATTTTTTACAATTTTCTGAAATTCGCTGATACCCAACGCTTCGATGACCTTACGCTGGCTCTCTTTGCCTTCGCGAGCCAAAATATATTCGTATTGAAGCATGCGGTGCCTGTGTTCAACCTTGGCTTCAATCGCGGCCTTAACTGTTGCTGGCAAAGTGATGGTTTTTAAGAGAATGTCTTCAATGAAGACCAAGCGCTTGTCTTGTTTGCCCAAGGACTTGTTTTTCATAATCGGTCCCTTGTCTTCTTTCACTCTTACCAAATCAACCATCAGCTCCTCGGAAACCTCAAGCTGAATTTGTTCTTGGATTATTTGACGTTTCGAGCTGTAAATTTCTTCGGGAGAATACTTAGACATGATTGCGCGCCCGCGCGAATTGACTTCAGGCATAATCAAAACCTTAAGATAATTCTCCCCCATATACTTATGCAAGATACCAAGGCTTTCGAATACAGGACGGTAACGAACAAGAAATTCAACGTGAAGCTCTAGGCCGTCTTTGGCGAGAACGGAAATGCTGTTCGTCGCTTCTCTCAGCCGGGTATTGTAAATGGACATGCGGTTCCAAGGGCTGATCACCCGAAGGCCTTCGGCGTATACTTTTTCGACGTTGGTACCGCCCCTGAACCGTTCCCACAACACGCCCGCATGCCCCGCAGGGATGTTAATAAATATTTTATCAGCCAAAGAAACAACCAAAAACAGTGACAGCAACAGGGTCACAGACAGTGACACCACATGACGTTGAAGAAATCTTCCAACAAAATTGTTCAGTATTTTCATGATATTGCGTCGCCCCTTAGGAGCCCCCAACCCGCTTAAGTATTAAGTACGCTCTACTCTACTCCGCCAAAATAGCGTCCAAGGCACACAACTGCAACAACTGTTTGTGAATACACCTAAAAATAAACACAGACCATTCCAGAAGTAACTCTTTGAAGTCATTTGCTAAATCTTACCATAGCCCATAAACTTACATTGCATAACTGACTATATTATTACAATAAGTTGTTTTATAATGCTGTTAAATTTTGCTATATTAATTATAATAGGCATATAAAAGTCGACAGACCACCAAACAACCAACACGAGATAAAAATGGAGGATTATCATAATGACACAGTCTGCAGCAGAAAAAGCAACAACGGATTATATCGAAAATTTTGATGACCGAATTCTCGCAGCAAATGCCATTGTCCGCAAATACACTTATATTTCAGCAGGTGTTGGTGTAATTCCGGTCCCGCTGATTGACCTTATGGCGTTATCTGGTGTGCAGATGTGCATGATCCGCAACATCTCTGCGTTGTATAACGTTGCCTTCAAAGATGATATTGCTAAGAACATAATTTCGTCTTTGGTGGGCAGTGTTGCCCCCGTGGGCGTAGGCAGTGTCCTCATCAGGGCAATCCCCGTGATCAGCATCATCACCATGCCCGCCTTGTCTGGGGCCAGCACTTATGCTTTGGGTAAAGTGATGATTCAACATTTGGAATCTGGCGGCACATTCCTTGATTTTGATCCGGCATCCGTCCGCAAGCATTTCAAAAAAGAATTTAAATCTGCTCCAGCCAATTCAAAAAGCCCAAAATAACAATCTGGCAACCTGAATAATGCAAAACGGCACCCGGCTAAAACAATTAGCCCGGTGCCGTTTTTATTTGAGTATTGCGTGCAACAAAATTGAGGTCAGAAGTTAAGCCTGCTTAGCTTCAATCGCCGTTTCTAGGATGCCGATGCCTCGCATCAAGTCTTCTTGAGAAATGGTAAGCGGGCTGAGAATTTTAACGACCTCGTCATCGGGTCCACTTGTTTCAATAATCAAACCATTCTTAAAAGCTTCACGACAGATATCTGCGGCGTCGGGAGCATGTTTAAAGACAATCCCGCACATCATGCCGCGCCCTCGTATTTGTGAAACCACGGCTGGATTGCGCGCCGCAATAGCCTGTAATGACTGGCGCATAAGGTCGCCTTTTTTGCGAACTTCTTTGATGAATGTATCGTCTTTCCAATACTCATTCAGGGCTGCCGCCGCCGTAACAAACGCGTGATTGTTGCCCCGAAATGTTCCGCTGTGTTCACCGGGTTTCCAAATATCAAGCTCTGGTTTAATCAATGTTAAAGCCATGGGCAGACCGTACCCTGAAATCGATTTTGACAAGGTCACCAAGTCGGGCTTAATGCCAGACAGCTCAAAACTAAAGAAATCTCCGGACCGTCCATTCCCGGCTTGAATATCATCAACGACCAGCAAAACATCATGCTTTCGACAGATTTTTTCAAGGTTTCGCAACCACGTTACAGAGGCGACATTTATACCGCCTTCGCCCTGAATACATTCGACAAATACAGCGGCTGGAATAGATACACCAGAACTTTCATCGCTCAGCATCTTGTCCAAATAGGCACATGTATCAACATCGTCCCCCATGTACCCTTCATATGGCATATGGATAACATCCGAAGTGCTTACGCCGGCAGCATCACGGTGATAGCGATTTCCCGTTAAGGCCAATGCCCCCAAAGTGACGCCATGAAAACCATTGGTAAAAGCCACAACCTTGCTTCGGCCTTTAACGCGACGCGCAATTTTTAAAGCGGCCTCAATCGCGTTGGTTCCGGTCGGTCCCGTAAACTGAACCACATAATCCAGTCCTCGGGGTTTTAAGATGTTTTTTTCAAAGGCTGTCAGAAAGTCAGCCTTTGCTCCTGTCTGCATATCCAAACTGTGGGCAATACCATTGGACGTTATATATTTAAGTAAATGTTCCCGGAGCAACGGATTGTTATGACCATAATTTAAGCTGCCAGCCCCCGACAAAAAGTCGATATAGGCCGTGCCTTGTTGGTCATAAATATAAGATCCTTCGGCACGGTCAAACACAACAGGAAAGCACCGTGCGTAACTGCAAACTTCGGATTCAATACGATCAAAAACGGTCATTAAAGTCTCCGTATGGAGGTTTGTTAAGTATCTAAAGCTGCAAACAAAGTTATACGACACCTTCACAAAAAACCATAAGTTTATCGCGTCAACGTCAAGCACAACCTTAATGCGGTATTTTCACGCAACATTCAAGAAGTAAGTGCGCTTGTGGATTCATTTAAAAAAATCATGCCTCTTGCCGATTTATAACCGCGTTGCCCAAAATATGAAATCCACCACCATACCGAAAGCTGGTTCCGAACAAGGGGTGGACCATTGTGAAATCCATGTCCACCTGATCTTCATCAATACCACGTTCTATAATTTTTCCACGTCCAAAGAACAACCTGTCCGGCAGGGCTAGGCGAACGGCGCCCATCCGCCACAGATAGCCCCGCGTGCTGTAACACAATGCAGCGTCTTCAACAGAAAGCTTCATGCGAATTCCCAATCCGAAACGCACAAATTCGACGATCTCATCACCGTCCAAGTGTTCCATATGGGAATTAAATGCATACGGCTTGCGCCCTGAAAACGAAAACAAGCGTCGAAACTGAACATGGTTGTTTTCAGCCTCACAATAATTTCGCACGTGGACCGGAACATTGGTTCCCCGGTAAGGCACCAACGCGCCAAACATGCGGCCAAAAAAACAAAAGGTTTAACCTACAGGCTGTGATAGACCTCCCTCATCTCGCCTTGCAAAATCAATTCATCTTTGGGGCAAAGGTCATAATGTCGCCGTACAGCGGGGTGCAATTTTTGCCATTCAGCCCCTAAAACCTGAGCGAACAGAGATACGTTTGAATGTTCCATTTTAAATCTCCTCAAAAATCAGGCTTAAACACCATAAGGCCAACGATGCTAACCATGCAAACAAAGGCTGGCACGCCCAGCCAAAACCAAATGCGTTTGTAACGGTGATAAGCTTCGGAAAGGTTTTCATTGTTTTCGTCGGCTTGGGCACTTAAATCACGCATACGGATTTGCAAACACACCACGGGCAGCCAACAGCTTCCCGCGAGGACGTACAAAACCAAGCTCAACAACACCCACGGCGTTTGCCACGCTATACCCATTTTTTGCAGCAACAAGATACCCGTGATGGGTTGGATGATCACGGTCGGCGCCGTGAACACCCAATCGGCCGCAACCACCAATCGATTGGTGACGGCAATGGCGGCAAGATTTCCAATGCGGGCGCTGAAATATTTATAAAAGGCGCTGCCCAGCCCGGTGCCAAACAGCAAGATCGAACTTAAAATATGCAGGCTTTTCAGGGAAAAATAATCCATTATCGTTTCTCCATTTGCATCATGATTAAGGTGGCGATAATCAACAGCACATTTTTGCTGACCGGGCCGTAAGGGTGAAGCCATAATTCCGGTAAGGCGACGGTGATGATCAAGGTGTAAGTCCCCATCATCAAAATTTGCACGGCCGCCACTTTGCCCATGTGAAATTATGCCAACAAAGCCACCCCCAGCAACAAATCCACCAACGCCACCCCATACAGAAACAAAGGGGCGAAGGCACCTTGAATGCCCACGGAACTCAGCAAGTCAAAACTTTGGTCTTGAGGAAATAAAAACGCAGACACTATGGCTGTGTATATCCACAATGCCGCCAAAGACACCCGCAACTTTGGCGGCAGAAAATACTGAGCTACTCCCCGGAAATCGGACAGTGACGTAAGCTACTATTTCGTGTTTTCTGGTCTCAATTTACAAGAGACCAAAAATGACTAAACGTAAAATT
>NVTL01000087.1 GCA_002401565.1 Rhodospirillaceae bacterium | reverse complement strand
TGTTCTGGCTTACGCTACGCTCCAGCCGCCACAGCAGGACGGCAATCGTGGCCGGATCCTAACATAGGAAGTGGACCACTTGGTGGGGGCAGGTCAGGAGCTTGACCAAATCCTACTCCCGCAACCAAATAAAAACCCGTGAACTCAATGAGTTGGCGGGTTTTTGTTGTTTGGACATCCCGTCCTGTAAATGCAAAAGTCAACACATGGTCAACACCACCATGTGGTGGAATTGCACTATTTGCTACAATGTGCTGTGAATTGAATTACATTTCGAAGATTCGTAAGTTATACAATGTAGTATAGTGACCTGTTCCCACCAAGTGGTCCACTTCCTATGTTAGGATCCGTCCACGATTGCCGTCCTGCTGTGGCGGCTGGAGCGTAGCGTAGGTCAGAACAGCAGGACGGGGCAAGATCGTTTTGGTGCTGGTGGTTGTAGCCCAGAGAGCTGTGCGGTCTGATCGTGTAGGCCCCCCCCTGAAGCGTTGCTTTCGAAGGCGCGCTAAGGCGTGTAATGTTGCCGCCAGCGTTAGATCAACACGGCTAGCTCCTTCAAATTATAAAATATTTCCATGTTTAAAAGCGTATCCCTCAGCTTGCCGTTAAAACTTTCATTATAGCCATTCTCCCATGGCGAACCCGGTTCAATGAAAAGCGTTTTTGCGCCGAGACGATCCAGCCATTCGCGAACGATCCGGGCCGTGAATTCACTGCCGTTAACAGATACCCGTATCATGGCATCACTACAACCTGCACTCACCAATTTCGAGATTTATTAAGTGCATATTGCAAGCAACTAAGTACGGCTAGATTGCGTCCGATTTTAGATCGGTAAGCGGAAATCATTTTATGTTGGAGTTTAGGTCTGCTCCTGACCTATTCCGTTGAAAAACACTCCGAATGGCCCATTTTCAAACAATTTTGGCTAACGGTTCCAAAATGCAAAAATCTGTCTCATTGAAATTACAGAGTTTTATTTTTTCAGAGTTTGCGAAACACTTGATTTTCAGGCCCCAAAATAGTTTTTCAACGGAATAGACCCAGAACAGATATTTAAAATCAAAAAATATTCGCAATAAAGAAAACTAATAGTCTTCCTTTAAATCTGTTCATACATTTTATAAATAACAGATTCTTCTTTCTGAATACGTTGCAATAATAAATGGGTCAAATTCGCAAAATCATCTGAGAAACCTTGATTTGATGAATCATCTTGGTATTTGGTAAAAAAATTTAAGGCCAGCTTGGAAACGTCAACCATGTCTTCTTGAAAAAATTCAAGAGCATCCCGAACAATCTCATCTTCTTCGGCAAGTTTTAAAAGTTCTGGATAAAGCTGTTGATCTTCTTTTTCAAGATGTGCCAACAGCCCGGCCTTTGCCGCAAGAAGCTTTTTATGGCCTTCATTCGTCGCAATACCAAGCTCCTTAACATCAAGCAAAGTTTTTACGATATTGGCATGTTCTGCCTTTAGGCTTTTGATCAATTCTGTCATTTTGCACCCAATAAACTAAGAACAGATATCCAGAATATTATACTTAATATGTTAAAAACTGTATCGCAAAAACACCTATACAGTCTTTAAGAAGTTCGCGAGCTTTTTGTCTACATTTTGAATGTGATGAATCAACCAGTTTTTCAAGAGTGCATTCAAATCATTAAGGACGTTATCATCTAAGTTTATGAATTGCTCTCGGGTCTGGGTTGCTTTTAAGATCAAAGCTTCATGCTGAGCCATATGGCTTGTCATATCTGGATAGTTATGAGCTCTCATCAAGCGTTCTTCGTGACGGAAGTGCCAAGATGTATATTCGACCAATTCATCTAAATTTTTCAGAACCTCTGCATTTGCAAAAGGGCCATTTGCCGATACGTGGAGTTTGTTAATCAGATCTACCAAGATTTTATGGTCATCATCAATTTCTTTGAAACCAACCAGCAAAGTTTCATCAAGCACAAAGAGATCATGCTTATCTTTTTGTGAGGTCTCTACCTGATTAAGATTGTTTAAAAACTCTGCGAGTTCTTTATCGACATTTTGAATATGTCCGTACCACCAATCCCACATAAATATGTACAGATCATCGGAAATACAGATCTTATTTTCCATAATATCTTGCTGTGTTCTTTTAACTTGTCGCGCAAGAGAGCGATGAATTTTTTGATGTTTTTCAAATCCATCAAAATGATTGTCTTGCATTAACCGTTCTTCATGACGGAAATGCCATTCTGTGTATTCAACCAATTCATCAAAAATTTTAACGACAATCTCTTTCGGTTCTTTTCCATCAACAGCGGTTTCCAATCGATGAATGGCTCCGAACAACATTTTGTGGTCGTCATCCATGGCTTTGAAATTAAYGAACCAGTCCTCGTTCATCTCAACTTCAATTYTTTCAATTGTGTCATGGATCACAGGGTTACATTTAAACCCAATGACGGAAACATCGTCTCTGCGTTTTTCATCGCCTTGATAATCGTATAAAGCTTGTCTAAATTTATTTTTTTGATCCGCTAATGATAAGTCAGCATGTGAAATGATCAAAGATTTGAACCGACGTTTGCCAAATCCACGTTTTCTTTCTCCGCCAACTTGATCGATCAAACCATCTGTCGTTATGTAAAATGTCTGGTGTTCCGTAACGTTAATTTGGTGATTGATAAATTCAACGTCTCGCGCAATGCCGCGATAGCCTAAACCTGACTTCACGCCTTTAATAAGGCTTACGTCGCCATCTTCTAAAACAAACAAATCAAATCGTGCACCACTAAATGTAATGGTTCGATTATCATCGCTGATGAAACAGGCACCCAGTTCAATGCCATCATCGGACCCTTTACCATCCTGTTCTTGATCTTGGTCCAAAGAAGATTGAATAAGCTGATGCATACGTTGCAACAACGCGGCAACATTGCCGGGTTGTACTTCCAATGACGCTTCGTCTAAGGCCCCGTTTGAAATCAATGTCATAAAGGCACCGGGAACACCATGGCCTGTACAGTCTCCTAAAATCAGCAAAGTGCCTTTACCCCATGATCGGCACCAATAGATATCTCCACCAACGATATCGCGAGGTTCCCAAAGGGTAAAATATTCTAAAAAGTTATTTTCTAAAATTTCTTTTTTTGGAAGAATAGAACGTTGGATACGGCTGGCGTACTGAATACTACTGGAAATCACTTCAAAAGCATCCTGCAGTTTATTTTCGGCCAGTTTTCGTTCTGTAATATCGGTGAATGTACTGACAAATCCCCCCATGGGCAATGGGCCTCCGTTCACATCAATGATCGTTCCGTTAGGACGTGTTCTCTCAAAGCTATGCTCATCAAATTGTTTGGCGCGAGAGATCAAATCATTTATCGATGCTTCTTGACCATCGTCATCGAACTCCCCTCGTGCAGCATCAAATTTGACCCAATCATCAAAGGACGCGCCGGGTCGGGTYAGATATTCCGGCACGCCTCGAATATCTTGGAACTGTTTGTTGGAAATGATCAATTTTAAATCGTTATCATAAGCAACAAGGCCTTGGTTAATGCTGCCCAGAACGGCTTCTAAAAGTTGGGATTGTTTTTCAATTCGGCGGTTTGTACGAACAACAAATATAATAATGAAAAGAATTACACTTCCAGCCGGCACGACCCACATCAAAATCGTTTTTAAATCGATGCCAAAATTCACCTGAATAGAGGTCCAGCTGTTTACAATGGAGGCTCGTTTTTGCTTGTCGATTGAATCAAGGGCCTTGTTGATCAACGGGATAAGCTCGGGCAGGTCTTTACGTACACCCATGGACAATTCAAATTTGTATTGTGTTGGGGAAGCAATTTTTAAGTCATAGAGTTGAGATTGATCAATTTCGTGGGTGATCGTCAACAAATTATCGACAAAGGCGTCAATCGTGCCTTCGTTAAGCTGTCTGAGGCCATCAGCAAGACTTTTAACCAGAACGGCCTGAACATTTTTATGGTTAGTTTGGATAAGTTCCTGCGTCACATAGTCTTTAACAACGCCAACTTTTTTCCCATCCAATCCATCCAGTCCATCAATAAACGGAAAATCTTTCCGGGTTGCAATCACCATGGGAAAAGAGATGTAGGGTTTTGAAAAATTGAGAAACTTTTCACGTTCCGGCGTTCGCGAAAGGGTTGGAATGATATCAATTTTACCCAATTTAATATTTTCAAGGGCTTCGGACCAAGTGAGGTCCGTTCGCGGCGTCATGGTCACCCCCAAGCGGGAACGGACCAAGTCAACATAACTGGAACCGATGCCGCTATAGACACCGTCCTCATCGACAAATTCAAAGGGTGCCCAATTTAAATCAATACCAAGGTCAAATCCACCTTGTTTGTCCAGCCATTGCCGTTCTTCGGGGGACAAATCGACAAGGGGTGTGTCCGGTACCAAGAGGCTCGTAGATACCCAATTGTTGCGAATGGCTTGACGTTCCTCACGCGTGATCGAGGCCAGTGCTTTTTCAAGAATGGGGATAAATTGTGGCCAGTCCTTGCGCACCCCCATACTCAATCCTAAATCTTTAGTTTCCGAGGGGGCCACAACCTTCAGGTTGTCGATATTGTTTTCCTGAAGAAGATACCCTATAACCATCAAATTGCCTTGGGTCGCATCAGCCCTGCCACTCGCAACAGCTTTAATCGCTTCAAGTAAACTTTGAACTTCGATAATTTCGATTGTCGGATGATTTTTTCGGATACTTGAAATCTCAGAATACCCGGCTGGGTATGCGAGTCTTTTCCCCGCCAAATCCGCAAGATTACGGATCGCAGGAAAGTCGGTTCGTGTAAAAATAACCATGGATGTGGGCAGGTATGCAGGTGTGAAATTCAAATATTCACGGCGCTCTGTCATATCCGTAACGACGGGTACCATATCCACGGTCTGATTTTTTACACCGTCAAGAACCTGTTGCCAGGTTAAGCCCGGCACGACCTTGAATTCAAGGCCTAGGCGTTTTTCCATCAGTTTTAAGTATTCAGGCGCAATGCCTTGATGGTGTCCTTGACCGTCAACAAATTCAAACGGAGGATAGGCCGTATCTACACCAATACGAATGATGGGATGATCTGTAATCCAAGCTTGTTCTTCTGGGGTCAAGTCAATGGCAACGGTATCTAGGTAATAAATCAAGATTGTACCGATTTGTGTCCCGTTAAACATTGCCTTCGCGGAAAAGGATTTGATGTTTAGTAATTCATCCGGAATCGGTTGGTTGAAAACAGCCTGACCATCCTTGCGAAAATAGGTGAGGATAACGTCTTGATCAATGGATTCTGTAACGGTGAGTGCTTTAACATTGAGGTGTTCATCAAGGTAACTTTCCAGCACATGTTCGAGCTGTTCTTCATCAAGGTTATAGATCGCCCTGTGGGCAAACCCTGCGATTTTATCAACGATTTTTTGTCCATTATCGGCATGCGCGGCAGATGACTGAATGACACCCGCGAATGCGAAGAGAACGAACACAAAAAGTGATAAAAAACGGTTCATCATTATTTTTCGTATTTATCATGAATGGCTTTAACGACACCATCGCTTTTCAATTGATCCAATGCCGCTTGCCATTGGTGAATAATTTGATTGTCGGTCTCTTTATGAAAAGCCAGATAGAGATGGCCTGACATGATTGTCACATTGGGAATCGCTTCAATCTGGTCTGCAACACCCATCCTTTTGGCACTGTATAATCCGGCATAATATGCGGTTGGCCAAACATCAATGCGGCCTTTGATCAAGCGTTTTAGGTTTTTGTCATCACTTCCGCTCTTCATAACATCAAGGTTTTTAAAACCTATATTTTTCAAAATTTCATAGGTGGCAACATTTTTTGTCACCCCAATTTGTTTAACTTTTTTGGCTTCGTCCATGGACGTGAAATGAATATTGCTCCCCTTTTTTTTGAAAAAAACCATTTCCAATTTAGAAAGTGGACCAACCCATTTGTATTTGTCTTCCCGAGCAGGTGTGCGGGCCGTTGAAAAAAGAGCACTGTTTGGGTGTTTCGCCAAAAGTTTCAAGGCCCGGTTCCAAGGCAGAACCTGAATTTCATCCGTATTGCCAACTTTCTTTTGAATGGCCTGAACAATTTCAATCGAAATCCCCGTGATTGACTTATGATCATTTTTATCTTCGTAGAATTGATAGGGTGGAAACTCTTCCGTCATAATACGAAGTGAATTATCAGCAACAGCCTGAGTTGAAAACAAAACAGAGATTGTTGCAAAAAAGATTTTAATCATTTTCTCCCCAATTTCATCATTTCTGTTCGCTTTAATGCGAAGAACGGCAGTCACCATACAAATTGCATTATGCCCGATATCATAAGAAACTCAATCAATGATGTAGAACCCTGAGGAAAAGGGTTGAAGTCCATTTATTGAACGCATTCATGCTCGTGAAGGTCATGAGACCAGATCACGCCTTGTTTCCACTATTCCACAGTCATGGAATAGGTTACCAGTTATGTTCATGTAGGCATGAATATACGTCTGGCTCTTTTTTTGTTAGCCTCAAATATTAGTGTGCCCCAATTATTCAGGGAATCAAGAGTTAAGATGTTGACAACAAAGCCATTATATTGACGCAGACTGGTTCTGGTTGGCTTCTGACACAGTATTTTTTTTGGGTTTTATGGTCAGAATATTAGAAACTTGAAATTGATATAGGCAAAACGCCCTGCGGTTGTTATATTCCCCACCAGAAATATTAAGGTTTGGGGTTCTATGAAGATTCGGTTTTTATCAGGTGTGGCTTTGCCGTTATTTGCTGTGCCTGTTGTGGTTTATGCGGGGGATGTATCTGGTGATTTATTGTCACTGGACCTGTCTGCTCAACCACGTCTTGCCCAAACTCAAAGCCCTGCATTATCGCTTTCCCCAGACGGTCGTTTGAATATGAACGTGGATGGGCAATCTGCTGGAAATTATCAGTTTAGTTTTTCTCACCCCAGCCTTGCTCAAACCGATAATCCTCAAACCCAAGCCAACGATACAAACTCTGGCGATTGGCAAGCCGAACTCAACGCCACCAATGCCGATAACACGGACCAGTTTGGAATCCAGTTTGAACGTCATTTGAAAAATGGTGTGTCGGGGGCTGTCACCTACAAAACCCTGATTGATGAAAATCAGGGTGTGGGTGGAAAGATTAAATGGGGTCAAGACACCCGTGCCCTGTTTGGGCAATATCTTCGCGCACTGCCAAAGTCGTTGGATGAAAATGGTTCGGTTGCCATGACGTTGGGCTATCAACAGTTCGACCGCACCGATACTTTTAATGGTGAGGTTAAAAGCGATACGCTGGATGCATACTTGGCATCGCTTCGCTATACCCACGACAATGCTAATTCCAATTCCATTTGGTCACGGGCGTATGGTGAAACGTCATATGTGAATATGAATGGTCCATCCTTTATCGTGTCGGGTTCCGATGCGGGATACCCAGATATGGTCGAGTATCGTGGGGAGTTCGGCGTTGCCACACGCCCCGCCAATGGTGTTGAACTAACGCCGTTTGTGGGCATGGAACGTACCCGCACCAGCCACGTTGATAATACAACGACCACCCGCAATAAAACTTTGACGGGCTTGGAAACGGCTGTGACGTGGAATACGGTCATGGGGACGGATAATAATTTTGGTACAACCCGGTTCAAGGGTGAACGTAATACCAATTCAGAATGGGATGCCAGCCTATCCCATACTTACGATAAATGGTCAGTATCCGCACGTAATAATCAAACCCACGATTGGTCCGTGACGTTTGGATATAATTTTACATTCGATACGCCAAACCCAAATGTTCCGAATGCTGAAACGGCTATGAACATGTCGGGTATGCGGGGAATGGCAAATGTGCTGAATGCTCGCCAAGGCGATACATCGACACAAACCGCTCAAAATACTCCTGCGAATATCAACATGGCGCGTATTAATTTATCGAATATTGATTTCAGCAACACGGAACGCATGATAAGCACCGTTGCCGATGTCGCCAGTGCCAGTGCCTTGGTCGCCTGTGTGGATACGGCGGGTTCGCCTAGCCAGACTGCGGAAAATTTGGCGAATATAATAACCTTTGGCCAAACGACAACCGCCAGCATCACGTTTAGCGAGACGGTTAAGTCCGTCGATTATGTTGAGATTCTTAATTTAGGTGGTAACTCAGCGGGTGGAACGATTAGCACATCCCTATCAGGGGTAACCGTAAACCTTAATGTGACATTACCAAACGTTAGCCCCGTTAAAATCCGCATAACGGTCAGCGATTGTGCGGGTAACCAAGTGACTCATGATACGGCATGGCGTGTTCTCAATTAGTCCGTGCAGACGTTTATTCAAACCCAAGCATAATCACCCTTAAAACAGATATCATTACCATCACATAAAACGGATCTCTTTTTGTTGGGATGATGGGGTCATATTCCAGATAAACAAGCGTTAAGGGTTGCAGAATACACCATTAGATAGTATCAATGACGTATAATACTTGTTGTGGGCATTCCTAAAATAATGGATTTAGTTTTATGATAAATCGAAAAGCAATTTCAGACGAAAACCTTGAAGAGGTGATAAAAAATCACAGCTTGTGGCTTAAAGATAAAAAGCAAGGAATGAAAGCAGACCTTAGTGAGACGAACCTTCAAGACAAGGTGATTTCTAATGTCAATTTAAAGGGTGCCAACCTCCATAATGTAGACTTAAGTTTTTCTGTACTTGAAAATGTGAATTTAGCGGGTGCTGATTTAAGCGATTCTGATATTGTGGAAGTCGACTGGAAGGGGGTTAACCTGAGTGGTGCCAACTTTAGTCGTGCCGACCTTAGGGAGTCACAGATATTGCAAGGCCCCCGAAATGACAAAGGCTTTTGCAAAATATCTGATTGTTCGAAGGCAAACTTTTCCCATGCTAATCTTACCAATGTCGATTTAAATAAGGCAATTCTATTCGATGTCGACTTCAGCCACGCAATACTACGGAATGTTGATTTCGGTAAAGCAAACATGGGTGGCGCAGACCTAAGTGATGCAGATATTGGAAAGGCTAATTTTGATAGCTCTTACATTTCAGGAGTAAAATACAATGGTTCTTTTCGTAAATCAGAATATGTTAAATTTAAAGGAATAAGAATAGAGAACAGTTACGGAAGCCCCGTTTTCAAGCGATTTTCTCAAGACCAAGATTTTCTCTGTGAATATTGTGATAAGTCCCCATGGTTATTCAATCTTTGGTATTATTCTTCGATGTGCGGAAGGTCAATGGGCGCGTGGGTTTTGTGGTCATTTGTAATAGCTATATTATTTGGTGTTATATATTCTAATTATCCTATTTTGGGTTTGTTTTCGTGCATTTCTCCAGATCTAAACTTATCAGGTAGAGGTGGTTTTACGCCATATTATTTTAGTATTGTAACTTTTACGACTTTAGGTTTTGGGGATGTCACACCTCAGAACTTGGCTGGTGAAATATGGGTCACACTTGAAGTTATCATTGGGTATGTCATGCTTGGCGGATTAATTTCAATTTTTTCTAACAAACTTGCCCAAAGGAGTTAAGTTGTTAATCAATGGCAATTGAGTAAATTGATCTAAGCACCTTTAGATAAAATAGCTCTTATTTTTTTCTTCTTCAAATCTTTCTTTAAAAGTTTATAGCCACGTTTTAGACCATCAGATTACCGTAACAGTGCACTTAATAGAAATGCACAGTAATTAAAAGAAAATGAAACATTGCAGATTCTGAGGCTTGACTGAACATGCTTTCATATTCAGATTTCATAAAAACAAAACGAAAAAATAAACATGATGCGCATCCCTACAAGTGGCATTTCATGGGTGACCCATGCCCATTTTGTAGTCAGGGAGGAAAAATCGGAACTTCATTAAAGACGGCTCGTTTTTTGGAGACTGACGAAATTGAAAGTATACATGATAAACAAAAATTCTATAAAATTCGCCCAACATATTCCAAATTACATGATCTTGCGGTTTGCTGTATATGCGGTTGGTGGATAAAAACAGAATCAGACCAACATGATAAAGACCCAGATGACTTGCTTGGGAAATCCATCTCCATCTTAGACGAACACTATTTGATTTCATCGTTAAAACAATTCCTGCCCCCATTAGATTCTGCTCCACTGGAGGAATTAACTTCTGAATTAGCAAGAAATTGGGATANCGTATTGGACCTCCATCCAAGAAAGGTTGAACAGTTGGCATCTGAGGTGTTTCAAAATCATCTTGGTTGTAAGGTTGAGTTAACGGCTTATTCAAATGATAAAGGGATTGACATGTATGCAGTGAAAAACAATCAGCCCTGGGCCTTTCAAATCAAAAGAACAGCTAAACCTTCGCAAGGTGTTAAACAAGTTCGAGAGTTTATAGGTGCCATGGTTGTCCAAAATATTCCCAAAGGTGTTTTTGTAACAACTGCAAATCGATTCACACAATTTGCTCAGAATGAAGCACAAGCTATTACAAATTTCGAAGACCATGCCGAATTACAATTAGTTGATGGAGAACGTTTCAAAGAATTGTTTGAAATTGCTTACTTTGAACAACAACCACCATGGAAAAACATTTGGCCAGGAGATTTGAAGCAACTCAATGAAGATATAGCAGAGCGCCGTACAGGTATTTTGTAATTACAATTACGGTGCAATTGCGGTGACAGTGCATTTAATCGACACCTGCACTCTTTGTAAAATCAATGGAACAGAGTAAATCAATCTAAGCATCTTTAGATAAAACAACTTTTATTGTGCGCGCCGCGCCAATGTCATGCAATTAAGACAGTTTCATAGCAATCATAAACTTTAGAATTGCCCAACCATTTTCCATATCAGCCTGAAAGTCTGGAAAAAAAACACTTGTCAAAAATGTGTACGTCCAAAAGAATACAAAAAGTATTCCCGGAAACAAAAGAACCGTTTTAGGACTGACTTTTCCATACCAGAAAAAATCCTTCTTCTCCGCTTTACTTGGGAAAAAGTCAAAATAAATGCCCTCGTCTTCATCCATTAATTCTGTAATACGCAATTTCCAGAGGTTTTGATAACTAATCTGTAAATTCCGGAGCAATAGTACCCCACAGAAGCGGTCAGATTTTCTGATTGTAGCGGCGTAAAATGTCGCCACTGTAGAGCCTTTCGTTTTGA
>NVTL01000086.1 GCA_002401565.1 Rhodospirillaceae bacterium | reverse complement strand
AACTTCGGTCAATCTGGTCTTTCCATTTCCAGACCCATTTTCCGCCAACGGACTTCCCCCATTTTGAGGCAACGCCATATTTATCTCCGGTGCTGATTAAGACCAGAAAGTTGTTCTGCGGTGAAAAAGGCTTAGGCACTTGACCGACCAGAACGCGGCGGAGGTTTTCGGTTAGCGGGGGGCCTTGCCGCACGGCGAAAACGCCAGCCTTGGGCCGAGGGTGGTTCACCACGGCGGCAATATCGCCAGCGGCAAACACGTCCGGGTGAGATTTAGATTGCAGGGTATCGAGAACCTGAATGAACCCGTCCTCATCAACATCAAGACCGGAGGTGCCAGGCCACGCTGGCGCACCCGCGACGGTCACCCAAAGAATTTCATCAAGTTCTATGGTTTTTCCGTTGGCTAAAGAAACCGAACCTTTCGTCACGCTTTTTGCCTGTGCGTTGGTGTGAACGTGTACGCCGCGCGCGCTCAGGATCTTTTCCAGATGCCCCCTTAACCCAGAAGCAAAACCGGGCAGGATCGTTTCTGAATTTGAGATCAGGTGAAATTCGACTTTGCTGTCGTGCTGGCCTTGGCTGGACAGAAGGTTGTTCAAGCGGTGCTGCATGGCCAATAACAATTCGGTGCCGCCCGCCCCAGCCCCGACAACACCGATTCGGTGCAGTCCCGGATGGCTGGTCACGCGCTCAACCAGTAAATGCCAGCGCTCTATAAAGGTATTTATGGGCTTTACAGGTGTCGTAAAATTATCGGCTCCCGCCACACCTTTGAAGCTTGGTGTCGATCCTATATTGATCGAAAGGACATCGTAGGGAACAGCCGGCCGGCCTTTGCAAATGATCTGTTTGGCCTTCAGATCAATCAATTGTGCTTCATCGTGGTACAGGCGTGCTCCGGCAAATTGGCAGAGCGGACGCAGGTCGATATGCACATCATCGAATTCATAATGGCCGGCCACATAGCCCGGCAGCATGCCGGAATAGGGCGTGTGGACATCGCGCGCGATGACCGTCAGGCGAACGCCGGGCAGGGGCTTCATGCCAAATTTTTTAAGGACGGTTACATGGCTGTGCCCGCCACCGATGAGAACAAGATCTTTGAGGATGGGGGTTTGGCTGGTTTTCATATGATTGATTGGCTTTTTTCATGTGCCCACCCAAGAACCTCGTCATAGTTCCCCTGAAAGGCAATTTCATTGGTTTTTTTCTTAAGCTGATAGTCATACATTGGATCGTAATAATCCTTCAACATGGCCGTAACCCAGGCTTCATGTCCGCTGGTGTCGCCGCGTTCACCTTGGTCGCGCAGGGCGTCCTCCATTAACGCAGAAATCCGCTTATAGTTTTCCAGCCCTAAGCGTTTTTGGACGCGCGCCAAGCTTTGCGTCAAATAATTCACAAACAATTCCCAGCCGTCCATTGGGTGGGCATCTTGTAATTCCTGCGTCATCTCAATCACGTATTCTTGGATAATGCGCTGGACGCGAAATTCTAAAGGCATTTGTACCAAAGCAACGCTTCCCTGTTGCATTTTGTCATAAAAGGATTGCGGAATCGCACTTGTGCCAATGCGCCGACCTTCATCTTCGACAATCAATGTACGCTCTGGATGTGCGTGGCGTTTGCGCAATAAATCTATGCCTAAAGCGTGTTCAAAATCAATTTGTGACGGAACCGCAGATACGCGCCCGCCGAAACTTGACCCCCGGTGATTGGCATGACCTTCTAAATCTGTACTGAACGCGATCGCCTTCACCAGCGGCGTCTTGGCGGTTCCCGTTTTTCCACCGATCCGTATAATCGGCACCCGGTCTGCGGCGTCTTCAATTTGGTCCATAATAACCCGCCGAAGCGCCTTAAAGCCACCGTCGATTAAAGGGATATCGGTACCCGCCTCAGACATCCACGCCTGTGCATAATTAGACCGCATACCGCCACGCCAACAATAGATGTGGGTGTTGGCATGGGCCGCTGCAAAATCGCACCACGCTTGAACACGTTGATCTTTGCTGTTTCCGGTGACCAGAGAATGACCCAATTTAATGGCTGCTTCCCGGCCTTTTTCTTTATAGCAGGTGCCGACCAATTTGCGTTCATCGTCCCGCAATATGGGAATGTTCGTCGACGTTGGAAGCCGACCCTTGGCAAATTCAATTTCAGCCCGAACATCCAAAAACGGAGTGGCTTTAAGCAGCAAATCTTCAAACTGTTCACGAGGGACAATGCGGTCTGACATAATCTCGGCCTTAAGGAATTAAAATTGTAAATGAAATTGCACGCACCGTTTCACATTAACACGTATCAGTCAGCGGTCTATGATCAAGGCGACGAATAAGCTAATCAGCCAGATTATAGACAGAGGAGATGTCCAAAAAAAATCATGAGGTTTAATATATTATGTAATCGCATAATATACACAATGGAAATGTAGGGCCAAATATTGCGATGTTAGCTTGGTGACGGTTATCAACCCCCTAAAAGTAAGATGGCAAGCGGCACGGGTAGCACGGCTAGGAATAGGGTGGCGAGGTATCGGGGGAATGTGAATAGGCCGCTGATGCCTGCGAGCAGCGCGATGCCGCCGCCGCCGCCGATGATGGCGTTGCCGGGGACATTCAGCACAGCGGCGATGGCAAGGTAACGATGTTTTAAAAGCATTGGCACGATCCGTTTCGGGGCGTGTGAAGTTAACGTCTCAAGCCGCTGTTTCTGGCTCATAGGCATGAGATGCAAAACAAGGCTTTTTGCACGGTGTAGGCCGAATGTTCCGAACAGTATTGCGATGAAACGTATCGGAAGCAATTTGCCGATTAAATACGAAATTGTTAAAGCAACCACCGTGGCCGCATAAAGCACAATGGCAACATCGGGGCCAAATACCGCCAGCAGGGCGAGGCTGATTTCGATACCCGGCACAAACGGCAAAGCCATCAATGCGGTATAGAGGACAAGGGCAGCCATCACCACATGGCGGGCGTGTGAGGTGGTGTTGGGACTGATGTCAACGCCGATAACGTCGACTAACCATTGGCTGCCCCAGTGACCACCCGCGAGCAGGCCACCATAGATCAACACCAAAAYGAGCAGACGTACCCACCGACCTTTGCCTGAAGAAATTGGCGTTGGAGCTTGATCGCTTATCATCTCTGTTTCAATTCCATCTTACTTTAATTGGTGCGGATTGATGTTAATCTAGTTATGGGTAATTTATCCCCTATAATCTCGATAAGGTGAAATCAATAACGGAGGAATGGGACATAACTGTTAACGATATCCTCAAGCAAACGAGTGGAAAACGGTTACTTGCTGGTGTTGCCGTAGCCGTTGTTATGTTTGTCGCGCTGGGTTCCGTCACGGCGTTGTGGGATAATCCATTCTTCGTGCGCATGACTCCGATTGGAGGATGGGAAGTCAGCCTGTTGGCTCTGCTGTCGTTTCTCAGTGGTCTTTATGTTATGATCCGTCGCCCTTTCTGCTCTAACAAAAAAGTAAGCGCAGGTGGTGTACTTGGATTTCTCGGTGTTGCTTGCCCGGTCTGTAACAAAATACTGCTCCTGATCTTTGGCAGCGAACTTCTCCTTAGCTATTATGAACCCGTGCGCATTTACATTGCGATCATCGGTGTTCTCATTGCCCTGTGGGCATTATCAACAGAATGGCGATATTATGCCGACGTTGAGAAAGCCTGATCAAATTAACAGGTCCTGATCCTAGTTTCTGATGATAATGTCACCCTTCATTCCAGCCTCATAATGGCCGGGAACATTGCAAGAAAATTCGATCTTTTCTGGACCTTTGAATGTCCAAATGAGTTCTTTGGTTTGAAGTTCGCCAACCGATACCGAATTAGGCTCACTCATTTCCATGGACATGCCCATTTCTGCTTGTTGCGCCATTTTCGCGCGGTCAGCCGCTTGATTTTCCGCTGTCCCTAAAGTGAATTCATGTTCGATTTCATCTTTATTGACGATAATGAAACGAATTGTTTCGCCATTCTTAATGTCCAGATTTTTAAGATCATAGGCGATATCTTCTAAGGTCACGGTGATGGTCCGGTCGACCGCTGATGACATTGCAGGCTCACCAAAAGTGAGTTCTTCTTCCATTTCCGTTTCCATGACGCTCTGCATGCCGTTGGGCATATTCCCTTGCATTCCCATGGTTTCTGCAGCTTGGACGGCTCCCATTGCGATGCTAACGAATACAGCCGTTGTGCTAAAAATTGATATCATCTTCATCAGTACAATCCTTCAAATGTGTTTCGTTTTGAATGAGTTTAATGTGCAAATGATAGCGACGGGTTGTTTCTAAAGTTTGCCCATAAGGGCATGTTTTGTGACAAACTGTGTCAATGGCGGGCTAAAAAATAGAAACCTGACAAAGTTTTGAAACAATTATCCTGTAAATCCTTTGATACTGAATCGATCAAATACTGTCTCGGGAAGAAAGATGTAATCATGGGTTTTTCACAAAACATACGCTCCGTTTTCAAGCTTTGGTGGGGCCGCCATCTTATGGTTATTGGCTTTTCAATTGTTTGTGGTTACGGATTTTGGCTCATCCATAACACATGGGTGCCGATGCATCTTTGGAACCGTGTTTTTGGGGACACGTCCGTTGTGTTGTTGGCTTTAACAATGGTCATTGGGCCCGGTGCACGAATATGGCCTAAGCTTCAATTCACTAAACCTTGGCGCCGTGAACTGGGCATCTATTCGGTGATCTTGGCATCCGTCCACTTGATCATTCTTTTTGATGGTTGGTTCAAATGGGATCTTATGGTGCTCGTCGGGTATGTTGTTCACCCCGCCTTAAATGATTATGTTCTTGACCGCCATGGGCTGGGTCTCGCCAATATCATAGGTGTCGTTGCCTTGCTTTACGGCTTGGTCTTAATGCTAACGTCTAATGAYYTTAGCCARACGGTTCTGCGTTCAACGTGGAAATTCGTRCAGCTGGGTTCKTATRCAWTGTGGGYTCTGGTGGTCGTTCATACGGGSTACTTTCTTTAYCTTCACTTCGTKCATTAYCACCGTCCSGACCCTGAACCCAACGTGCTCCAGTGGCCCTTTGCAGGACTTGTGGTTTTGGTCTTAATTGTTCAATTTGTGGCCACCTTAAGAACGTGGAAAGAGCGTCAGGTCAGCCGGGTGCCTTCGTAACTTTACGCGGGTAATTGCAGTTCAGCTTTAAGACCCCGTTGTTCAAGGTTGGATAAGATAACTTGGCCGCCGTGCGCATGGGCGACACTTTGTACAATGCTGAGCCCCAAGCCCGCACCGCCCGTTTCGAGGTTGCGTGAACGTTCACATCTGAAAAAAGGTTGGAAGACGTCTTCTAACTTATCTTCATCAATACCGGGGCCTTCGTCTTGTACAGAAATCATGACGAGGTTCTCATCGTGTGACATAGACACATGCGCCGTATTGCCGAATTTTAGGGCATTGTCGATAAGGTTTATAATGGCGCGCCGCAGCGATAAAGAACGGCAAGTGTAGAGAAACTTTTCCGGCTCTTCGAAGGTCACAGCTCGTCCAGAATCGGACATGTCATCACAGATCGATGCGACCAAGGCCGTTAAATCARCCTTTCGATAGTCTTCTGTTTTGGCATCTTCGCGGGCAAAGTCCATGGTGGACGCAATCATTTTTTCCATATCGTCAAGCGTGGCGAGCATTTTGTAGCGTTCATCATCATCTTCCACCAGCTCTGATCGTAACCGCAGCAGGGTGATYGGYGTTCTGAGGTCATGAGAAATCGCMGCMAGCATTTGTGTTCGGTTGTTAATCATGCGYTTCAACCGYTCTTGCATTTGGTTGAAAGCRATYGCTGATTTTTGAATTTCTAAGGGRCCKTGTTCMGCYARWGGYGGRGCATTGACRTCTTTGCCAAGCCGTGTTGCCGCCTGTGCAAATGAGCGGAGCGGAACGGTCAGGCGATGCACAACCCACATAGAAAGCAACACAACGGCAAGACTCATGGCCAGCATGGACAGTAAAGAAGTTCCGGACCAAAAGAAGTTTTCTTGTGGGATTTTAATTTTGAAATTGAGCCATTGCCCATCTGTATTTGGATCATCAAGACGCAAAGAAACATTTAAGGCTCTCACGCCTGTGACACCCTGAAACCAATTTGCAAGTGAACTGCGCGCCTCTTTGTTTGGTTTTTCAAGCATGGACTTATTGACACGGATATGGATTAGCGGCTGTTGAGACGCACTTAAATGCCTGGTTAAATAGTCTCTCAAATAACGCACATCTGAACGCGGAGAAAGGTCATGGACGAGCGGGCTTTCATTCGTCAGCCAAACTTTAAAATCCGGCTCATTAATTGTTGAAACGACATATGAGCGCCTTTCAATCGGTGTCTGGTCTACCAATCTTGCAATACTAGAGAGATGGTGTGCTGTGTCTTGCCCGCCCATCTGGGTTAAAGCTTCTGCTCGATCCGAAGAATAAATCGCCATRCTGATAARRTGTGAAAACGTAAGCCCAATAAAGAGAACCAATATGGTCTGACTCGTTARYGTTTKKGGCARGAWYCTTTTCATGTGGATGTAACATCCGGTGTAAATATATAKCCTCCGCCCCAAACCGTTTTAATCAATTCTGGATTTTTGGGATCATTCTCGATCTTGCGACGTAGCCTGCTCACTTGCGTATCGATGCTTCGGTCAAAGGCATCATAAGATCGTCCACGGGTCATATCCAAAAGCTGGTTTCGGTTTAAAACACGTTTGGGACGTTCAAGTAATACCGTCAGAAGATTATATTCACCCGTGCTTAACGGCACCACAACATCATCGCCCGAAAGCAATTCTCGCTTTGTCGTGTTTAGGGTCCACCCTGAAAAATGATAATACGTTGATAGGTCATTTTCTTTCGTGATCGCTTGGGTCCGGCGCAGAACGGCTTTTATACGGGCCAACAGTTCGCGGCTACTGAAGGGCTTGGCTACGTAATCGTCGGCGCCCATTTCCAGGCCAACAATGCGGTCAATTTCTTCACCCTTGGCGGTCAACATGATGATGGGAATATTTGATTCAACCCTCAATTCACGACAGAGCGCCAGCCCGTCTTCCCCCGGCAACATGACATCAAGAATAATGAGGTCAATGTTTCCATCCTTGAGGACTTTACGCATAAATTTTCCGTCGCAAGCCGTTGAAGTGCGATAGCCCTCTTTAACCAAAAAGCGGGACACAAGATCGCGAATTTCTCGATTATCATCGACAATAAGGATGTGTGGTTCAGGTTTCATAACCATGAGTATAAGTGCTGAAACGATATCTGCACAAATAATCTGTGACAAAGTGTGCCAACCCCCTTTTTTGGCAAAGAGTGTTACCAAAAGCCACTTTTTCAGACACATTTCGCACACACGAATTTCCTATAATAAAGGAACAACGGGCAATGAATTGGTTCGCTAATCCTAAAACTGGAGATTCGTCAGATGAAAACACTTACAGCACTTTTATTAACGGCAACTCTATCCTTGTCTTATCCAGCACTGGCGGGAACGAAAGTCTATATTCCCATGGGGGGCGCGAATGAGGTCATTATCATTGATGCCGAAAAAGATAAGATTATTGGTTCTATTAAAGACGTTGCGGGTTCGCATGGTTTGTCCGGAAATTCCAAAGGAACATATCTTATCGCCGGAAGCATTAACGAAGATAACGATGGAACGGAAACGCTTCAAAAACCACAAGGCATGGCACAGGATGAACACGATGCCCATCACGTGAGTGGGGTTGCCGCCGCGGTCGCAAAAACGGGTTCGGTTAGTTATCTGACGCTTATTCGTACCGAAGATAATACCGTCGAGCGGCGGATCAGTGTCCCCGGATCTGTTCATCACACGTTGATCACACCGGATGACAGGTATGCGGTTGCCACCCATCAGGGTGAAGGCGCCGTTAGCATTGTCGATCTCAAAACCTTTGAAGTGAAAACGGTCAGCACAGGACCTGTTCCAAATTATATAATAGCCTCCCCAGACGGTAATTATGTTTATGTCAGCAATGCCGGAAACAACACGATCAGCGTACTCGACACCAAGAGCTGGATTGTGCGCAGCAATATTGAAGTTGGGGAAACACCCGAACACCTTGTCATCTCAGCAGATGGTAAATCTCTTTATGTAAATAATGTCGGTGATGGAACGGTTTCCATTGTTTCTGTACCTAACGGTACTGTGGAAAATACTTTGGTTGTTGGTGGAAACATCCACGGCATTGATCTGTCGCAAGATGAGAACACCCTGTTCATCGCTGCACGCGAAGAAAACAAAGTTGTGAGCATTAATCTTAGAACCGGTCAATTGAGATCTCAGATGTTATCTCCTGCACCGTATCACTTGGCAACGATCAACGGGTTGGGGAAGCTGTATATCTCGAGTGCTGAAGATAACAAAATTTGGGTCGTTGATCAGAAAACACTCAAGATCATTACAGAAATTCCGGTATCGGATAGAGCCCATCAAATGGTGGTTGTTCAAAATTAGATAAAATGAAAGTGAATGTTATGCGTAAAGCCATTGTTTTGATCTCCGGATTTGGAAGCGCCGCTGTTATCGCCGGTGCCTTATACTTTTCAGCTGATCTAAATCCTGCCGAAGCCAGTGTTGATCAATCCGATCTTCAAGTGATCGCAAATGGCAAAGATCTTTATAACCAGTTTTGCGCAAGCTGTCATGGCGAAGACCTTAAAGGTCAAGCCAATTGGAAAGTTACAAAAGCGGATGGAAGATTGCCCGCGCCACCCCACGATAAAGATGGCCACACGTGGCATCATTCAGATGAGGTCTTGTTTAAGTATACCAAGGGCGGAGGCGCCTCATTAGGCCTTAAGGATTTTAAAACGGGCATGCCGCCCTTTAAAAGCATGATGAACGATACAGAAATATGGTCCACGTTGGCGTACATCAAAAGCCGTTGGCCCGACAAACATCGAGCCCGTCAAGCCGTCGCAACAGAACAAGCGAAGTAGCAAGAAAAACTAAGTTTTTATAGAACACAGTTATAATTAAGAGGACCTTATGAAATTGAGCGTTGGACGTATTTTTTTGATCGTTGGTGTTTTGTCATTTTCCGTCATGATCATGGCAGGCTATGTCTATTTTGATCAACGCACGAACAATCAACCCCCGCAACTTTCAAAGGCGGAAACATCAAACATCATTCGTGAAAATGAAGAGGATATATTTAAAAGGTCAGATGACCCAGTTCTTGGCAATCCCAACGGTGACGTCACCTTGGTCGAGTTTTTTGATTACCGATGCACCTATTGCAAACTGGTTCACCCCGTTGTTATGACGCTTTTAAAAGAAGACGGAAACATTCGATATGTGGCTAAAGAGTATCCAATATTAGGGCCTGTTTCGACCTTGGCCTCTCAGGCCGCTCTGGCCTCTCAGATACAAGGCAAGTATGCGGCATACAGTAATGCACTCATGGCCGCCAAGTCGTTAGGCGATGATCAGATATTCGCAATTGCCAAAGACGTTGGCCTTGACCCCATTCGCCTGCTTGATGACATCGATGCGCATGAAGAAGATATCAACGCAAAAATTTCAGGGACTATAGCTTTGGCCAAAACGTTAGCCTTAAAGGGCACACCAGCTTTCATCATTGGCGATCAATTAATTCCAGGTGCCGTTAGCAAAGCCAATTTAGAACTTCTCATCGCGAAGGCCCGGTCAAATAATAGAAAGGACTAACCACAGGTGAAACAATGGTTGATTTTGCCCCCTTAAACTATGAACGGTATACGGTTATTGTCAGTCCCCTGATGATTCCGATGGCGGATTCTGTTATGCCGAATTCCAGACCACAGGGAACGGAAGCCGTCACACCCAAGCGCACAAATTTTGATCTCCCCAAAGGGCAACCCTTCACAGATAAAACCGAAAAGGCGCGCGCTTCATTTGGGAACAAGGCACAACCTGAAATTCAGCATCCGGCACCTCTGACATTTTCGGGACCTCCCTCTCAACTCAATACATCCAGCTATTTAAATTTACTGAGAGAGAGCGGGCGTTCATATTCGCCGGTATATGTCGCCGGACTTTATGAAGCACAGAGTGCGCCGGCCAACCGAACGATAAATCTTCAAGGCTGAACGAACTTCGTTTATTACATCCGATGGGGCTTGTAGACGATGCCGTTTTCCGATTGCACTTCTCGAATAAATTTAATGATCATCCCGGCAAGATCTGGTTCGATTTGGGATTGTGCCGGCATGTTGCCATAAGGCCAATGATGCTGCTGAACGCCAGAGCTGATCGCTCTGTAAAACGATTCATCTCCGTGATGTCCAGGGTTATAGGTATCATGAATAAGCGGTGGTCCTTGTTCAGTTCCAGCACCATTATCCCCATGGCAAGCGGCACAGTTTTGATCAAAGGCAATACGCCCCCATTTGGCTTGAGCGGATAGTTCTTTCGGCATTTTGACATCTGTTCTTTCCGCGGCAGAGGCAATATTAGCGGCACTCATTATAAAAACGGCAAAGAGGGAAGTTTTAAGTAAAAGTTTCATTTTATGAGATATCCAATTTAAATTTAATGTTGTTTCTTCGCAATGACAGTTGCCACATTCCGTAGCGCGCAGAGGCATATTCATAGAACGTCCTGCCGCCATGTACGTTAAAATACGTCTTCGTGTTTCCTCATCCAAACGGGCATCTTCACCGAAATGATCGCCTAAATTATTGATAAGTATTTTCCAAGAAAACGCTGTTAGAAATTCTTTTGAAAAATAGTAATGACAAGCCCCTCCCTCTTTTTTGGCAAGATCCTTATGATTCATTACGGCGTTCTCAGTAGCCATGGCAACGGGGCTCATGGCAAGTGTTAGAGACACCTGTATGTTCTTCATGTTCGTCCATTAGGTTGAATAACAATAGAGCTCAAAACTATTTCCAAAATGTGTCCTCCAATTGCCTCAATTGTAACAATCCTTGCCATGACGTCATTTTGTAAAACTTTGTTACAATTTTTATTGCACACAGTTCAAAATTGCTAAAAAGACAGAACTCAGCAAGCAATATGATTGATGGAGCAACGCATAAATAAGGGTAATTTTTATCCCTTTTCAAGAGAATCACATCTCTTGAAAATACCAGAACATATGGGATGTTGGCTTGGCTAATCGGGAAAACGTCATTAAAAATACAGAGACATGTTCGCTTTAGACTGCATGGTCCTGACCTGCCCCCACCAAGTGGTCCACTTCCTATGTTAGGATCCGGCCACGATTGCCGTCCTGCTGTGGCGGCTGGAGCGTAGCGTAAGCCAGAACA
>NVTL01000085.1 GCA_002401565.1 Rhodospirillaceae bacterium | reverse complement strand
CCAAGTTTTTTCATCAATGATGCGCAGTTCTGGAACGTCCTTGATCACCCACTCGTGTTCCGGGTTAAGGCGAGAGGTGCGTTTGCCCGTATCTGGGTCTTTGACAAAACGCTGACGATTATAAACGATGCGTCCGGTATAGAGGTCATTGTTCAAAATACCGTTGCGCCGTTGTCGAGAACCGTTGATGGTCGAGGCATTCCACTGACCGCCACGCGGGGACGGGATGCCCTCGGCATTTAAATCTGCCGCAATCCGGCGCGGTGTTTTACCATCGGTATATTCCTTAAAGATGCGATTGATGATGGTAGCCTGTTCCGGGTTGATTCTACGTTCTCCCGTTGTAACCGTACCGTCATCGCGCAAGCGACGAACCATGTCATAACCAAAGCTATTGCCACCGGGAATTTTTCCGGCTTCAACCCGCCCTCGCTGACCGCGGCGGGTCTTGATGGCAAGGTCTTTCAGAAACAAGGCATTCATGGTGCCCTTAAAACCAATTTCAAGTTCGTTCACGTTGCCTTCGGACTTTGTAAAGATACCGACTTCAGCAAAGCGCAGGCGTTTGTTGATTCCGGCAATGTTCTCTTGATCTCGGCTGATGCGATCAAGACTTTCCGCAACAACCACATCAAACTCTCCGCGTTTAGCGGCTTCCATCAAAGCCATCATGCCAGCACGCGCATTCAAATTATCACCGGATATGGCGTAATCCGTATAAACATCGACCACCGTCATCTTGTGTGCGCGCAAAGTTCCCGACACATGAGAACCTGATCATCAATGGAGGCTTCTGTTTGCAGGTTTGATGAATACCGAGCATAAATGACAGCGCGCATGGTTAATCCTTTCTAAAATTCTCCTGTTGAGTAGAATCCGATATGGTTCTTGTGTCAATGGATTGACGAGTATTTTGCGCTTCATAAATGTCTCGCGCCGCTTGACGAGCAAGAAGCTGTACGAGTTTACGCAAACAGGCCTGTTCCTGCATATAAGCAGGAACAGGTGTTTTAGAATCCTGTTTGGTGTTCTTCACAGTCTTAATCCACAGTCCAAGCCGCAGGTTTAGATGTTTCTCGTTGAATAGGCCAAGGGGTGATCGGCCAATCCAATTGAAATAAATCTCCCCCACTCAGCAGAAGGGCGCGAATTTTGGTTTCCCCACCGATATGCACAGGCCCAATTTGGCGTTCTAAAAAATCAGGAAGAAGTACTGGAACCATTGCGGTTTTAGTTTGTTCGTTTACGCTACGTGAAGCAGGGCTATTTTCGAAGAGATTACCTGACGTGTTCGATACGGTCTTTTCTATCCATGAAACTTCTCTTTCGCCAATGAGATCTTTTGCAATAAAGTTTGCTGAGGGCCCTGCATTCATACGACAGATAATTTTTGTTTCAATTGTGTTGAGCCATGTGTTTAGGGCCTCTTTGCCGTAAAGATCGGAAAGCTGTTCTAGGTCTTGAAGACCAATGGCACAGCGAATTCCTCGTGATCGTCCTACTTCTAAAAATTATTGAAAGCCTTTAAGTTTTCCGAGCTGGGCAAATTCATCGAGAAATAACCAAACCCGTCRTTCAGTTGAATCCCCAAATGAAGTGCTTGCTGCATAATTAGACATGAGCTGCACGGCGGCACCAATCCAAGCTTTTGAAAATTCACTAAATTCTGATGAACGTTGAAGAATGAGTACGCGCTGAGTGAGGTCGTCTTCTGAAAGCCACGCCGTGATTGAAATTTTTCGATCATTTGGAACATCACCCCACGCAGCAGCCAATGGACCGACAATTGCGCCAATGCTTGACCACATGGTGACCAGAAAACTGAACGATGTTTTGGTCGGAGCTCCGGTATCTTCATCAACCTCGATGTACTTTGCGCCATCGAGTTGGTTTTCGCTTAAAAGAGATAGAAGGTCAGGTGGTGATGTAAATGCACCCTCGTGTAGCATTTTCCAATCCCATTGATTGCCGTAATTGATTTGCAGAGACCGTATAATTCCAGAAAGAATTTCACGCGCACCATTGCCCCACATGGGATCATTGCCTAAGGGAATGAGGCGAGAGGCAAGTTCTCGTGCCGCCGCCGCACCCGTGCAATCGCGTGCAATATCCCAAGCCCAAGAACGGCTGTCATGTGGGGCTAAAAGAATGAAATCATCCAAGGGCAGAGAAGCTGCCATGTCACCTTTCGTATCATGAATTAATAGTTTGTCTTGGCGTTGTAAAACCTGATCAATCCAAAAACGGAGTGTTTGAGTTTTGCCGCTGCCAGAAGCACCAACCAACAGAAAATGTTTTGTCTCAGTCTCTAGGCTTATGGGAACTCGGGGAGCAAGGTTGATTCCTCGCCCGGAATTACGAATGAGTTTGCGTTGTTTCTGTGTTGCCTTTCGCGTTGCTTTGCGACCTTTGAGGAGTTGGCGACCTCGGATGTGCTTGAGCCGATCAACTTTATCTAATCGAATGTACGTTTGAAAACTGACGGTAAGGGCAACGATAAGAGCACCTGTCCCAACGAAGCCCAATCGCCAAGATATTGGGGCGACGAGGTCAAAACGGTCGATGTTGTGAATAAATATCTGGAGGATTTTCAATGGGTCTTGAAGGTATTGAATGAAAGATTGTGATGCAATAGCGTGGTCCCAACTGGCTTTCATGAGCTCAAAAAGCCAAGGTGTGGATGTGGTAAATGCATGGTCGTCATACCAGCCCATCGGGGGTAATTGATAGAACACGGTCCAGCCAATGATTCCAGCGGTTATAATCGATGCGAAGAGTGCATTGAAAATAACGGGCCATGTGGRYTKGNCGNWKSWRGKTGRGMKKKSWGTTTGTYATNYATGGCTTWRKTCTCCAAGGGGATTGTGTTGCGCCAAACAGTCATTTTGTCGCCACGTTGAAGGATTGTGAGGTTTGATAAATGGTCGTTATTTTCAATGAGCTTGGTAACGTCAAAGCCAAGTTTTTTGGCGGCATCGTGCCAAGAAATATTGCTTGCAACGGTGTAGACACAGCCATCTGTATATGGTGTCAGGCGATTGCAAGATTTCCATGTTGATGTATTTACGGATAAGGTTGTCGGCTGTGACAGAATTTCTGAAATTTTGTCCTCATACCTAAGACTAAGAGCTGTCAGTCCAGATAAAACAGCTGTCATCAATAATCCTAAAAGTTGGCTGCGTACTGGTAATGGCAGGCCGTTCCATGCGCGACGGAATATTAAAGCTCGCTTTTGTCTTTTGACGACTGTTGCGGATTGATTTGCTAAATGAGATTTTTTATCGGTTTGGGCAAAAAGCGTTGCCCTTTGCCTTGGTGTAAGCCGGGCAAGCRATGTTGGATCGACATTATGAAGTTCTGATTTTGGAATGCGTTTGAGCTCATCAAGAAGTTCAACACGTCCAGAATCATGATCCTTTTGAGCCAAGATCTTAAGGCTAAGGGGTGGAGATGTGCCGATCATGATTAGTCCCTTTCCTCAAAGGCGAGGATATTGCTCAGCTCATCTTCCATTTGAGCAAAAAAGGCGAGCACGTCTCCTCTGGAAAGCTTTGATTCAGGCCTCGATAACCCGGTCATATTCATGACTTCAGGAATGCTCATGGTGCCGACATCAATCAGGCGGCAGTGGTTCTGTTCAAACGCACGCCATGATCCAGCTTCGATTAAGGGCATGGTAATTTTGTCGAAATTTCGAATGAGTGGGGAAAGTTCTTCCGAAAATATCTGCCCTGCTTGTGATGCTGACGAGAGTTCACTTAAAGGGCCATCTCGGAGGTTTTCAACAAACACAGGCGCTAATGATGGCAGTGTCGTTTGAAATTCTTGGATGGCCCGACAAGCCTGACGAAGGCTTTCGGGTTCGGCGACAACGGGGATGAAAACAAACCCACTTAATCCAAAAAGTTGGAGGTCTTCCTCAAGGTCAATAAGCCCTGCGTAATCAATTAAGTTACCGATCTGCGTGGCACCAACATCCAAGAGCAGGGTATTGTTGGATTTAGGTAAAGCTTCAATGCCAGCATATAAGGGATCAAAAACCTTGGTTATTGCTGTCGGGTCGCGTCTGGCAAGCTTTAGAGTTTTAATATCTGGGCTTATGACATTTTGACCAACGGCCTTTTCTAGACGTTGTTGATCGTCAAGCTGGTAAAGCTGTAGAGACTTGTCGTTCAGTTCAAAGAGATCGGCTATTGCCAACGAGAGCAGACTCTTGCCGATGCCGCCTTTTCCAGATGCGACGACAAGAATATTGTTGTTATGTAGATTATTTTGGTCTTTCATAAAATTAGTTCCTCATTGCGTGGAGCGTAAGGAACCATCTCAGGGATTTGGATTATTTGTAAGTTGTAGAAATTATTTATTGTTAAAAATAACTTTTAATTGCTGTTGGCGCTGGATCGTATGCATTTTTCACTCCATACCTTTTTATTTTCTGAAAGATATTTTCCTATGGAACCTCGTGTAAAGCCTGTGCCTTTGGGGGCATTTCCTTGGTATTCAAAAAACGGGTATAGCGCTCTTTCTACCGCTTTCTGTTCTTTGTGTTTAAGCTTGGGGCCAAATAAGGTTTTATATTCCGAAAATATTAAATCCGTGGCCTTATTGAATTTAGCCCTTGTGATATCGCTTATTCCATCATTTCGTGGAATTCCTTTGTTCTCAAGAAGATTAATGAATCTCTTTTCCAATTGTTTATTGTTTGATGTTGTTTCAGTCTTAGGTGAGGGCGGGGAGGGCTGGTTAACTATTGTAGCTTCAGAGTTTATTTGAATTGGTTCTGGGGGTGTTTGAGTTAAAATATTCGTTTGGTATGCTACTTCGTACTCAATTAATTTTTCTAGTGAATTTTCGCATCTTTGGGCGCAAGCTCTAGTGGGGAAGGGGAGGCTGATTTCTGGAAGAATGTTATTTCTGAGTCTAATCAGTATATGGTGTTCTCTCTCATTGATAGCTCCTTGGTCGGTCGGAACATTAATCCAAAGGTGCTGGCAATGTTTGATTTCATGAGCAGGAAAAATGTATACATTTTGCGCGTCGGAATAGGCCATTAGGCGCTTCGAAAAGTCTACGGTGATTCCTTTGGTGTTCTCAATGTGTTTTGCATTCACTGTGAAGTTTTCTATTTCTAAAAGGTTGCGTTTTATTTTCTGAGGTATGAACCAGAACTTTTCAGAGCCGACGTAAATTGCCAGCCCTGCAAGAAGTATAATAGGGAAAATGGTTTCTATGGATAATGGCACTATTCRCGTCTCCACAATTTTCCGGGCTTGAGAAGCTCTGTGCATTTTTTGCCTGATGTTTTGCTTGTCTCTAGAAACAGGCTCTAAATTAGAATTTGGGCGTCTGGGTTTTCTATTTGTTTTTGCTGGTGCGTTAGCGGGAGGTTTTTGCAGTGTCCGGGCCATTGATTGCTTGGACACGTTTTCCTTTGGGCCAGATATCATAATTCTAGATACGGAGGCACGTAGTTGACTCGCCGCCATTGATTTTCCGTCTTTTCGGGTGATTCCCGCACCTGTGAGAAGATCTGCAATCTGAGGCCAGCTTGCACCTGCCGACCGTAGTTCACTGWAAAAAACGATATGCTTCTCCACGACACGTTCAAACGGAATGCGTCCAAGCGGTSCTTCTAAATCAGAAGCAATTTGCAGAGCTATTTTCTGTGCTGCATTTTTATCCATAAATGAATTTTGACATGTAACGAAACAAATCGCAACGTTTCGAAAAGTTTCTATTTGTTTCATCCACACCTGTGCACCCCCTTGTGCGAGAAGCCCAGACATTATTATGAATTAATTATTACCCCATAATTTTGAATTCCCGATTTTCTAGAAATGTCGTGTAAGTGAATAGGCCTCTTTTTCAACGGAGGTCTCAAAATGGTGTGTTCAGTCGGTACGGGAACGGTTGCGGAATATTATTTAAACGAGCAAGCAGAATACTATACGGGCGGTAAGGAGCCCAAAGGGCGTTGGTATACGCTAGCAGTAACGTTTGGGTTAAAGGATGGAGCTTCAGTCAATGCAGAAACCTTCCGTAACCTTCATGAGGGATTGAGCCCGGATGGGGTTCCATTGGCACAAAATARCCAAGCCCTTAAAACCACGCGTGTTGGCGGCTACGATTTAACCTTTTCAGCACCTAARTCCGTTTCTGTACTGTGGGCCGCCGCTGATGAAAGTGTGAGAATTTTCATTGAACTGGCTCAGGAAAAGGCTTCCCGACAGGCTCTTGAAGTCTTATCAAAACATGCCAGCTACACCCGCCGTGGCAAAGGTGGACGAACGATTGAAAAGGTCAAAATGTTCGGCGCGACATTCCAACATGGTGAATCCCGCCCCACTGAACGTGCTGATGGCAGTGTGGCCTCTGACCCTCAACTTCATACCCACTCTGTAATTTTCAATATGGCCGCAAGGGCAGATGGGACTTGGGGCTCATTGGATGGTCGGCATTTTTACAAATGGAAAATGGCCGCTGGTGCGATTTATCGAACGCACCTTGCCCATGAACTACGAACAAATCTTGGCGTTAGTATCGATGTCAAAAATGATGGGTTGTTTGAAATTGCGGGTATTCCTAAAGACATTCGAGATCATTTCAGTGCTCGCCGCATTGCAATCAAACAAGACTTAACCGCACGAGGATTGAAGACTAAGGACGCTCAGGCCTTGGCCTCTGCGGTGACAAAGGCCAGCCGTCGAACCAAATCAACGGTTGATGATACTGCGCAAAGCCGTCATGTCCGTTGGAAACTTGAAGCCGAAGAGCAGGGGCTGAGTGATAAGATAATTGAAGCCTGTATGAACAAGCAGGTGGATGACTTGCCGCCAGAAAAGTTTACTGAGAAATTCCGAGAAATCCCTAGACAGCTTACCGAGCATGATGCGGTGTTTCGACTGGAAACATTATATAGGGCAGCGGCAGTGACGGCTCTTGAAACTGGCGTAGAGGTCAATGAAATTAATCGAGAAATTTCAAAATTGTTGAAAAATTCTGAAGTTGTTGAGATCTGGTCAGATGAACTCGGCATTCCAATGTATTCCACGCAGGAAATGATTCAAGTTGAGGGTGATCTTGTTGCCATAGCCCAAAGAGGGACGCTTTCAAAAAGACACTGGCTACCCGAACGCGTTGTAAATCCCAGACTGCAATCGAGCAACCTCACCAACGAACAACGTATAGCCGTTGAATTTGTGGCAATGGGTGCAGATATAGCTGTGATGGAAGGGAGCGCTGGTGCCGGAAAAACGCATGCATTGCGATCCGTGGCTGATGCTTATCGGGACGGCGGCTACCGTGTCATTGGCACGTCCACCGCGTGGCGCATGGCAAATCAGCTTGGAGATGATCTCAATGTTGAATCCAGAGCCATAGATTCTTGGCTTGCACAGGATAAAGTTGGCAAACCATTCCTTGATGGCAAGACCGTCTTGATTGTGGATGAAGCAGGTCAGCTATCTTCTCGCCAGATGTTAAAAGTTTTGCAAGCGGCAGAACAAGCAGAGGCAAAGGTCATTCTCACAGGCGATCAACGTCAACTCCAAGCCATTGGTGCAGGGCCCGGTTTGAGATTGGTCAGCGAACAAACTGGCGTTGCCCGTATTGATACAATCATTCGTCAGCGTGAAGCGTGGGCTCGTGAAGCAGTTGAAAGCTTATCAGTGGGGCGAGCTGATAAAGCGATTGTTGCTTTTGAGGAAAAGAGCACATTGAAATGGTGCGCGGATGGCAAAGAGGCCGTTGGAAAAGCGGTTTCTGATTGGAAGGCTTATAAAGCCTTAAATCCCGGTAAGACCGCTTTGGTGATGGCAAAAACCAACAAACAAGTTCGAGCATTAAATATGGAAATGCGCGATCACTTACGAGATGCCAGTTTATTGCATGGCAAAGACCATATCCTTAATGTTGCCGACACATCTGGTCGAGGCCATAAAATACCCATGGCCATTGGTGAACAGGTCATGTTTAAAAAACGCATTGATGAATTGGGTGTGATTAACGGAACGACGGGTGTGGTCACACAGATAGAAACAGAACCAACAGGCATTAAAATGTCAGTTAACGTTCAGGGGCGTGAAATAGAGTTTAAAGCAGAAGATGTTGCCGACGATCAAGGCCGTGCCTTGTTGGCCCATGGGTATAGTTCCACAATCTACAGTGCTCAAGGCGTGACCGTGGATGCAGCCTATGTCGTTGCTGATCATAATTTAAAACGTAATGAAATTTACGTGGCGGCAAGCCGGGCGAGAGACAATTGCAATATTTATGTTGATTGTAAAAGCCTTGGCAAAGCCGTTAAATCCCAAATGCCTCTTACAGACAGAACCAACGTCAATGTGCCAAAAGAAAARCTCCGCGAGCATTTGTCAAAATCATGGTCACGAGCTCAAACGAAAACCAGCACCAGAGATTTTGCGTCAAGCCTTAACATACAACGGACAAAGGTTAAAATGGCCCTTCCTCGTATTGAGGCGGGTCGATAGAAAAGAGATCTAATGTTGTGTATCAAGTTGGTCGTAGTTTGTGACGTTTTTACATGTTCCCGTACGGTAACAAACTAGGCTGTCTGTCGTTAGAATATCTCGCGCGTTACCGTACGGGAACATTTTGTTGTAAATTGTATATTACACCCCTATATTGTTCCCGTACGGTAACTAAATAAATGGTGGTCGAGATGGATAATCAAATCCCAACAGCCCAAGAATTAGGCCATGTCGTTCGAGATGTTCGCAAAGAGCAAGGCTTAACTCAGGAAGACCTTGCTGGAATGACGGGTGTTGGACGTCGTTTTGTGAGCGATTTAGAGCAGGGCAAAGAAACCGCACAGCTTGGGAAAGTGTTGTTGGTTTTAGGCGTTCTGGGTATCGCCCTCTATGCTTTAAGTAAATGGAAAAAATAGTAAATGGCTTTGCAGGTTCTAGACGTTTTTCTGCATAATGAGTTTATTGGTAAGCTTTCTTATCAAAATGGGCTTTTGTCATTTGTGTATGATAACGGCTATATGCGTGAAGAGCGCCCATTACCGTTATCTGCTTCTTTACCCCTTCAAGGTGAAGCGTTTGATCATGCTCTGTCGGAATCGTTTTTTTCAGGTCTTCTCCCAGAAAGCATCATTCGTGAGCGCCTCGCCCGGTATTTGCGTATATCTGCTAAAAACACCTTCGCACTCTTAAAGGAAATAGGTGGAGAATGCGCGGGTGCTGTTTCTGTGTATCCAGAAGGAATACGCCCAGATACTCAATCTGAAAATAACTACCGTATTTTGGAAGAGGATGAAGCTCACGAAATCATTTCTCAGCTAGATAAACGCCCCCTTATGGCTGGGGAAGATGGCATTCGTATCTCCGGTGCTGGTGCTCAGGACAAGCTGATTGTTGCATTGATAAACGGTAAGCTCGCGATCCCTAAGCGAAATACGCCATCAACGCATATTTTAAAGCCAAAAATCCGTGACTTGGAGCAAACGGTACAAAATGAACTTTTTTGTATGAAGCTTGCAAAAAGGGTTGGGCTTCCTGTCCCAAAAGTAGAAATCTTCTATCTGAAAGGTGAGGCTTATTACCTCGTTGAGCGGTACGACCGTATCCAACAAGAAAATGGCAAAATACAACGTTTGCATCAGGAAGATATCTGCCAAGCTTTACATATTCCACCAGAACAGAAATATGAGTCTGAAGGAGGCCCCACGCTTAAGCAATGCTTTGATCTTTTAGATACGCATATTCGTGAAGGACGTATGGCGGGTGTCAATCGAATGATTATGCTTCAAGCTGTGATTTTCAATTTTCTTATTGGGAATGGCGATGCTCATGGGAAAAACTTTTCAATATTATATGAAGGGGAAGGTGAGGCCTTAACCCCATTTTATGACCTGCTCTGTACGTGTGTGTACGGAGATGCCTATAAAAACAAAATGGCGATGAAGATTGCAAATAAATATAAATTCACAGATGTATACGTTCGTCATTTTGAAAGGCTAGGTGAAATGACGGGGTTCAAGGCATCTTTTGTTCGAGCGCAGATAGAGAAAATTGTGATCAAAACTTTACGCGAAGCCCCGAAATTAAGGGCTGAATTAAACAATAATTCAAAAACACAATCCCAAATTTATGAGAATATTATTGATATTATTGAAACGCATTGCAGTCAGGTTATGCCAAAACCACTGTAGTTATTTCCAACAATGCTATACAACTTAAACTTCATGCGGACGTAGTGTAATGGTAGCACGCAGGTTTTCAGGGCCTGATTTCCGGGTTTCCACCCGGGTGGCGCGGGTTCGATTCCCGTCGTCCGCTCCAATTTTTGGTGATTAATGGCACGCAAGATTCGACAAATGACCAGCCCAATTAAGAGCTATCTATTTGATCGGTTTAAAGGCGGTAACATTTCATCCCACGAACTCAGCTATGTTTCCGGGCAAGCCATTATCCCGCCGCCGTTGCAATCGGCATTTTTGCGCGGTGAAGCGATTTTAAGAACCTCGTTCTTTGCCTGTATGGAAGACCAAAACATCGACGACCCCATAAGCCATATCAAACTATGGGCCAGCCTCGTCGAAGACCGTCAGTTCATTCAGGATATCGTTGAAAAGGGTAAAGTCTTAAACCATTTCAAACTTTCCTACGTCAAGGATGACACAACCGCCCTTGGCGAACTTAGCTACATCGCTTATTGCATCGTGTTGTTTGATGCCCACAGCCACAATCACGAGCTCGTCGTTACCGCAATGACGGACGTATTCGTGCGCCATACATTGCCCATGGTCTATTCAGGAGAAGGCAAGCTGAATGATGTTGCATACCTAAAACGGTGCATAGCGTCTGAACTATCGTCGCAATGGAAAGTCAGACCCGAAATCAAAGAGTCGTTTGTAACCGACGACGATAAAGTCACCTTCACCCTAATCGCCAAAGGCCAAGGGCCATGCCCCCGTTGAATTGATAAAAACAAAAGGCAAAAGACTAAAACCCACCCGGCTGAAAGCTTGTCAGGATATTTTAAAAAGGTTGGAGGTAGGTACTTTAGAGTTTAGATTGTCTGTTGACTTATGATTGTGCAAAACATACTTTAACCCTCCTTGAGAGTTATGTGTTTTAATTCAATGCACTGTCACCATAACTCTCACCATAACTCTGTATGGAAAACCAAAACATCGACGACCCCATTAGCCATATTAAAATATGGGCCAGCCTCGTCGAAGACCGTCAGTTCATTCAGGAAATCGTTGAAAAGGGCAAAGTGTCAATGACGGCGTAAAAAGGGACCACGATTCCGGAGTAAAAGGTTACCACTTTGGCAATGGTAATGCTGTGATGGTGCAGGTATGATCCAGCCCC
>NVTL01000084.1 GCA_002401565.1 Rhodospirillaceae bacterium | reverse complement strand
CCTGCGCGCAACTGACGGACCACTTCGTCCGCCAAATTGTCTGGTACTCGAACCTTGGCCCGAGCCGCCTTGGCGAATTTATTTTTCGCCGTGGCAATTTCTAGCATATCCAGCCGTGGGCTCAACCATAATCCCCGTCCGGGAAGATTACCTTTGGCGTCGAACACCACGTTTGCATCCGGACCCACGACAAATCGCAACATGTGTTCTTTATCATAAACCTCATTCGAGGCGATACATTTGCGTTCTGTCATATGCCTTTACCCTGTTCCGTAGGCCTTATTCGGTGCCTTCTTCAGCAGGGGTTTCTTCCGTTTTTTCTTCGCTCGCCTCTTCGTCATCAAACCAATGTGCCCGTGCTGCCATAATAATAGCATTCGCTTCTTCCATGGGAAGTTTAAACGCAGGCAACAGTTCAACAAGTTCATCACCGGCTAAGTCAGCAAGGTCGTCGCGTTCTTTAATGCCTTGTTCGCCCAAGGCCACAACCATTTCCAAAGCCAAGCCTTCGACTTCTAACATGTCGTCTTTGACGTCGAGTTTTTTACGTTTTTCGTTGAGGATGTCTTCACGGCTTTCCAAATACCCGCGAGCCCGTTCGCGCAGTTCTGCACCAACGTCTTCGTCAAAGCCTTCGATGGTGGCCAGTTCTTCGACCGGAACAAACGCCACTTCTTCGATGGTGGTGAAACCTTCGGTGACCAACAGGTGTGCGATCACATCATCAACGTCCAACGCATCAACAAACATTTTAGTGCGCGTGACAAAGTCCAACTGACGACGTTCGGATTCTTCGGCTTCAGTCAGGATATCGATGTTCCAACCCGACAATTGWGATGCCAAACGAACGTTTTGACCGCGGCGACCAATCGCCAAAGACAACTGATCATCAGGAACCACAACTTCGATGATGTTTTTTTCTTCGTCCAAAATCACCTTCATCACTTCGGCCGGAGCCAAAGCGTTCACGATAAACGTGGCTTGGTCGGTGGAGTGTTGAATGATGTCAATTTTTTCGCCCTGCAGTTCACCAACAACCGCCTGAACACGAGACCCGCGCATACCAATACACGGACCAACCGGATCGATTGAGCTGTCATGGCTGATCACGGCAATTTTCGCCCGTGAACCGGGATCACGAGCCGCCGCCATGATTTCAATGATGCCGTCATAAATTTCAGGAACTTCTTGAACAAACAATTTGGACATAAAGTCAGGATGGGTTCTGGACAAGAAGATTTGCGGACCGCGAGATTCTTCGCGAACATCCAAAATCAAAGCCCGAACACGATCACCTGTGTTGAAATGTTCGCGGGGAATGGTTTCATCGCGGCGCAGCAAAGCTTCACCCCGGCCCAAATCCACAATCACGTTGCCATATTCAATACGTTTGACGGTGCCGTTGATGACTTCGCCGATGCGATCTTTGAATTCTGCGAACTGACGTTTGCGTTCTGCGTCGCGTACTTTTTGCACAATCACCTGCTTGGCGGTTTGGGCGGCAATGCGACCAAAATCGATAGGCGGCAACGGATCAACAATAAATTCACCCAGCTGGGCTTCTTTGTTTTTACGTTGCGCGCGTTTTAAGGTGATTTGCGTAAAATCATTTTCAAGTTCTTCGGCGACAACCACTTCCATGTACCGCGCCAGTGAAATTTCACCGGTGTTGCGATCGATGTGCGCCCGAATGTCATGTTCCTGTCCGTATTTTGAACGTCCCGCGCGCTGGATAGCTTCTTCCATAGCTTCCAAAACTTCGTCACGATTGATGCCTTTATCACGGGCAACCGTATCGGCAACGGAAAGAAGTTCAGGACGTACATGTACGCCAGTGGTTTGAAATGAATTACTCATGTAGTAGGCTCCTGCGTTACCGCCGCGATCAATTCGTCGGTCAGCAACAATTGTGCACGATGTACGTCATCAAAAGGCAAGGCATAGCTCTCGCCATCTTCTAGTTCAATTAAAACGGTGTCGTTTTCGCCAAGGCCCAAAAGGCGCCCGGAAAAACGTTTGCGTCCGTCTTCCAAGCCTGTGTTGAGTTCGATTTTAGCATCAAACCCGGCCCAGGCTTCGTAATGTTTGAGCTGCGTCAACGGACGATCAATGCCCGGAGAGCTCACTTCCAATGTAAATTCGTTTTCAATCGGGTCTTCGACATCCAAAATGACCGAGATCGCGCGGCTTACCGTCGCACAGTCTTCCACATCAAATCCGGTGCCGTCAGAACGTTCCGCCATGATTTGCAACAACGGTTCATTGTTGCCTTTGACCATCACGCGCACCACATCAAACCCCAAATCTTCGATGGTGGGGGTGATCAGGCTTTGAATGTGTTTGGCCAAACTCATATTTAACAGCGTCCTTAATTTTGTTCGGATGTTCAAAAGGTAACAAAAAAGGCGGGGCTCATTTTGAGACCCACCCCCATGTTCGATCCTGTCGAACGGAGACTTTAACTTAACTAAGGAGGTTTCTACACCTAAGGCCTGCCCCGTGCAAGGACTTATTATCCCCGATTTTTACGGCGAAAGCGCAAGTAAACACAGGCATCACCTTTGCCCAGCGCTTTTTCTTCATAGCGTGTGCGCACCCAGTCCGTGGGCGGCACGCGCCAATCCTCGGGGCTTTCGGCCAGCCATTCAAAATCAGGGTGACGCATCACATGCGCCAAGGTCCACCGCACATAGTCCATGTGATCGGACGCAAAACGAAATTCGCCGCCGTCTTTCAACATCTTAGCGAATTGATCCAACACTTGCGTTTGGATAAAGCGGCGTTTGTGGTGGCGTGATTTTCGCCAAGGATCGGGGAACAAAACAAACACCCGGTCCAAATCGCCCTCACCGATACACGAAAAGGTTTCTCGGGCATCGTCGCCGTGAACGCGCACGTTTTGCACATCCGCCTCATGGATTTGGGCCAACAGTTTAGCCACACCATCGATAAAGGGCTCGCACCCGACAATGCCAACATCTGGATTTTGGCGCGCTTGCGTGGACAAATGCTCGCCCCCGCCAAAGCCGATTTCCAGCCACAGTTCACGAATATTTGATGGAAACTGATCGCGAATTGGCGTATCGGTCTTGACCGCAATTTTGGGCAAAAGACTATTCATCAAACGTTCGCGGGCGGGGCTCAGCTTTTTAGCTTGCCGCCGCCCGAAAGAACGCAGGTAACCCGGAACGGTGATGTCTTTAGAAGACTTCATCAAATCAAGTCCGCTTAAACAGCAGCCTTAATTTTATCCGCAATATCGGTTTTTTCCCAAGAGAAGCCGCCGTCTGAATCCGGTGTGCGACCAAAGTGGCCATAAGCCGCAGTGCGCGCATAAATCGGGCGGTTCAGTTCCAAATGGGTGCGAATGCCTTTTGGCGAAAGGTCAACAAGGTTTTGCAGAACTTCGGCCAATTTGTCATCGTCCACCTGTCCGGTGCCGTGGGTATCCACATACACAGAAAGCGGTTTCGACACACCAATCGCATACGCCAATTGAATGGTGCATTTATCAGCAACACCCGACGCAACAATGTTTTTCGCCATATAACGCGTAATATACGCCGCTGAACGGTCAACCTTGGTGGGGTCTTTACCCGAAAAAGCACCGCCACCGTGCGGAGCCGCACCGCCGTATGTATCGACAATAATTTTACGACCCGTCAGGCCCGCATCACCATCCGGTCCGCCAATGACGAATTTTCCGGTGGGATTGATGTAGATTTCTTCTTGCGAGGGCATCCAACCGTCCGGCAACACATGTTCGATATGGGGCATAACAATTGCCGCAACATCTTCACGGGATAACTCTTCGTTGTGCTGCGTCGACACAACCACAGAAGTTGCACGAATGGGCTTGCCATTAATATATTGTAACGTCACCTGACTTTTGGAATCTGGACCCAAACCCACATCCACACCAGAATGACGGGCATCGGCCATGGACCGCAAAATTTCGTGAGACAAGAAAATCGGAGCCGGCATCAAAACTTTGGTCTCATTGCAGGCATAGCCAAACATGATGCCTTGGTCGCCTGCACCTTCTGCGGTGTCTACACCGGTTCCGGCATCGACGCCTTGGGCGATATCAACGGATTGAGCATGCAGGTGAATTTCGACTTTGGCATGTTTCCAATGGAAACCGTCTTGTTCATAGCCAATGTCTTTCACGCATTCGCGAGCGGCCTGTTCAATGCGGTCTTTATCAACGGTACCATCGGCATTCACCAACGGTGCCGGACCACGGACTTCACCGGCCAACACAATGCGGTTGGTGGTGGTCAGGGTTTCGCAAGCCACTCGAGCTTCGGGATCGGCCGCCAGAAAGATATCGACCACAGCATCGGAAATACGGTCACAGACTTTGTCTGGGTGGCCTTCGGATACAGATTCAGAAGTAAATAGATAATCGTTTTTTGACACGGTTTTATTCCCCGTTCAGATAGGTTGATCCAATGGACCCGGGGTGTGAAGGTACTTTAACCAAACCGCACCCACTTAGCCTTTTTTAACGTGGTGGCAAGCAGTCCAAATCCATCCACAATCAGTCATAATAAAGCCCGCAAAAAAAGTGCGGGTGTCAAACGTTACCGCTCGACACCCGCACTTTTGACAATCTTTGCAAGCTTGGTCAATAGTTTTTATGAAAAACCAACCAAATTACTCAGAATTATTCAGAGCCTTCCGTTGCGTGCGCAATGGATTTTGTCAGCTCGAAGATGCGCTTGCGTACTTTTGGGTCTTCGATACGGTAATAAGCCCGCACCAATTCCAAAGTTTCCCGGCGCGCCATAGGATCGCTGGTTTGTACGCTTTCAAGTTTTTCACTGTTTTCCGGAGCAGCATAATCACCACGTGTTTTTTGCACTTCACCGGGCATTTCTTCGAAGAAATAGCTGACAGAGACGTCCAACACTTGGCCCAATTGGTACAAGCGAGACGCGCCAATGCGGTTTGCACCGCGTTCATATTTTTGAATTTGCTGAAAGGTCAGTTCAACAGCTTCACCAAGTTTTTCTTGGCTCATTCCCAAAAGAGTCCGACGTTGACGCAAACGCGCGCCAACATGAACATCCACGGGACGGGGGGTGCCAAGCATTGGGTGCTGTACAGATCTTTTTGCAGTGGATTTTGCAGGCATGGGTCAAATATCCTTTTTTCGCAGTTACTGCGTGTTTTGTAGACTTAAATATAGGCTTAGGTATTGGCTTAGGTATTGGTTGTAGCCTTCGTCTAACATATGCTTTTTTTCGTTGCAACATCATCAAAAAACGATGCTTGTAGGTATTAACGTATTTATCGTCACAATGTTCTAGTCCAAACGTATCATACTGAGCATATTCACTATTTTTAAGTATGTATGCAAGTGCCTATTTTCAAGGAAACTTTTGATCTGTATGCGTTTATCCAAGAATTTGTACGTTTTAATCCAACTGTACTATTTGTACTCCCCTGACGTGTGCTCGTCAAGGTCTCAAACATACTCGGTTAGGCTTTTTTGGCGGGCGGGCAATGACCGTTTATTCTTGTCATAAAGACACCCATCAGGCCCACCAAAAAAATCAAAATAAGAGCCGTGCTGTTTCCATATTTTGCAAAAAATGTCTGCGCGGGAACAGGCTTTGGCAAGTCGCCGTCCACTGAATTTTGTTCGCCCAAAGCGAGCTGGGCGGTGACCCGACCATAGCCATCAATAATCCCCGACATTCCGGTCCCCGCAACCCGGACAACCGGCAGGCCTTGTTCTACGGCGCGCAAACGTGTGCTGACGAAATGTTGGTAGGGTCCTGCGGTTTTTCCGTACCAAGCATCATTGGTCAAATTCAATATCCACTGAGGATGACCACCCTTTTCAACGACTTCACCAGAAAATATAATTTCATAACAAATCAGGGGACTGACCGGAGGCAGGCCTTTTAAATTCAAAGTGCGAAGCCCGGAGCCCGGTAAAAAAGAGCCTGCTCCTTGGGTGATTTTTTCCAAGGGCAACCATTTTTTCAACGGCATATATTCACCAAAAGGCACCAGATGAAATTTGTCATATTGGGCGGTAATTTTACCTGCATCGTCTATGGCGAGTATTGAATTGGTGACTTGCATCGGGCGTTGGGGGGGGGCACCCAAACTGGCGATATTGGGTGCGCCTAAAATCGTTAGACCACCCTTTGGCGTCATTTTTCCGACCATATCCAACCACGGCTTATGCCTAGACAGAAAAAAGGGGGCTGAAGTTTCGGCCCAAATCACGTGAGTCGGTGCCCGTTCACTTTTTCGTGGAGAAGCCGCACCCAGTTTTAACTGGGTCAACATATGACTCTCACGCAATGCGGGCTTCCACTTATTGGCCTGTAAAATATTGGGTTGAACAAGCCGCAATCTGACGTTTGGAACGGTTTCTTGGCTTGCCTCCACCAAACGTTGCTGGCCAAGCCCCCATGTGATCACAATCATACATAACACGGCAACGTTTAAAGCCTTGGCCAGCCGCCCCGGTTGGGCGAGAGCTCCGGGCAAAGTTGCGCTGAGCGCCGCCAACAGGCTGAGCCCCAGCACACCCCCCACCGAAGCGCCTTGTAAAAGGGGTTCTGAAAAAGCCCACACGGAGCCTAAGGGATTCCACGGAAATCCGGTCAAGAACCAACCCCGCATCCATTCAAAAAAGGTCCAGCTGGACGCCAAAATCAACGCTTTTCCAACAAGGTTTTGCCCCGGTACGGCGCGCACCACCCACGTGGTAAACGCGCTGTACAGGCCAAAACCAAAGGCAAAGCCCAACGTCGCAAGGGGAATCAACCAGCCAAATTTAGCCGCGTCCACCAACAAAGCAAACGATACCCAATACAGTCCGGCGGCAAAAAAGCCCGCGCCAAACCACCAGCCCACGACAAACGCTTGCCAGCGGGTAGAGCTGGCCATCACCAGCCACAACAGGCCGCTAAAGGCCGGAACCAAAAGATAAAGTTGATACAAGGGCGGCATGGCAAAGGCGGCCAAAAAACCCAGCACAAAGGCCAAGCCCCGCGCGCGGCCCTTAGGCAACGCCTCCAAACGGCTTTTTAAGGTCATGAATTTCTGGGCAACGGACATTATGCGTCTGGGTCCACGGTTTCAATTTTCGGTAAAACCCGAACCCGCAAGCGTTTGACCCGGCGGGGATCGGCGTCCAGAACTTCAAATTCCAGACCGGCCTCATGGCTTAACAAYTCGCCCCGCGTGGGCACGCGTCCGGCAATCGCCACCACCAATCCACCAAGGGTATCGATGTCTTCGAATTCTTCGGCTTCAAAATAATCGGCACCCAAAACCACCGTCATGTCTTCGACCGGGGTTCTGGCCCCGGCGATCCACGAGCCGTCTGCACTTTGCTGAATTTCAGGTTTTTCGTCGGAATCAAATTCGTCTTCGATTTCGCCGACGATTTCTTCGACCAAGTCTTCAATCGTCACCAAGCCATCCACGCCGCCATATTCATCCACGACAAACGCCATGTGTACGCGTTTGGCCCGCATTTCCAAAAGCAATTCCAAAACATGCATAGACGGAGCCACAAACAGCACCGGACGAGCGATGGATTCCACATCAAAATCAGAAGCTGCACCCGACCACGTTAAAATGTCTTTCACATGAACCATGGCAAAGGCATCGTCCAAAGTCTTTTTATACAAAGGAATGCGAGAATGGGCTTCCAACGTGATTAATTTCACCAAGCCTTGCAGCGTTGTGGTGGTTTTAATAGAGATAATATCGGCACGCGGCACCATCACGTCGGCAATGGTTTGGCCTTGTAGGTCCAAAATATTGCCCAGCAGCTGGCGTTCATTCACCCCCAGCGAGGCCTCGCCGTGTTCCGGTTCGTCAATCAGATCTTCCAGCGCATCGCGTGCGGTTTCGCCAGTGCGGGCACGCAACCAATCGCCCAACATTTTGACAAAAGATTTGTCTTGTTGGTCTTGACCGTTGCGGTCTGGTTTGGGGAGCAAAATATCGTCGTTCACAGGGGGCTCTTTCTATTTAAGGCGCTTGGGCATAAGGGTTCTTTATGCCTAAGGTTTCGAGAATTTCAATTTCTAACGTTTCCATCTCGTGCGCGTCTTCATCAACCTCATGGTCGAAACCTAATAAGTGTAACAAGCCATGTACCAACAAATGGCTAAGATGGTCCGAAAAGCTCAAGCGTTGGTTTTGAGCTTCTTTCACAACGGTTTCAAAAGCCAGTGAAATATCGCCCATGAATAACGCGACGTCTGTCGAATGGGAACTTTCTCCGGAAGGAAACGACAAAACGTTGGTGGTTTTATCCAAGTTTCGCCACTGGGCATTTAAAACCTGTTGATGGGCATCGTCGGTCAACAGGACGCTGATTTCAAGAGCAGATACATCGCCAAGATCAACAAACGTCAGTGTTTTTTCAAAAATAGGGGTGATCAGGGTGCGCGCATCCGCCACTTGGCTGGACCAGTCTTCGGCCTCGACATTGATGTCTAATACGAAATCTAAAACAGGGTCAGGCATCATCATCCTCGTAAGGCGCTGATCTTTTGCGTTGTTTTTCAACTTTGTCATAAGCCGTGACAATGCGCGTCACAATAGGGTGACGCACCACATCGGTGGCGTCAAATTCTATAAATTCGATGCCTTTGGTGTTTTGCAAAATGCCCCGCGCGTCCCGCAGACCAGAACGAATGCCGCGCGGCAAATCAACTTGCGTAAGATCACCTGTCACCACCATGCGGGAATTTTCGCCCAAGCGGGTCAAAAACATCTTCATTTGTACGGCCGTGGTATTTTGCGCTTCGTCCAAAATCACAAACGCGTTGGCCAACGTGCGGCCGCGCATAAACGCCAACGGGGCCACTTCAATCGTGCCCGATTCCAAGCGCCTGGCGACTTGTTCGTCGGGCATCATATCGTGCAGCGCATCATACAAAGGCCGTAAATAAGGGTCGATTTTTTCTTTCAAATCACCCGGTAAAAAGCCCAACTGTTCTCCGGCTTCGACCGCCGGACGGGTCAAGATAATCCGGTCCACGTCGCCGCAAATTAGCCGTTCAACGGCTTTTGCCACCGCCAAATACGTTTTTCCGGTACCCGCCGGACCAATGCCAAACACCAGCTCGCTTTTATCAATCGCGTTCAAATAAGCCGCTTGATTGCTGGACCGCGGAGAAATTACGCGCTTTTTGGTGCGCACTTCCATGTTTAAGTTTTTCGCTGAGCCACCGGGCTTGTCGATCATCCGCAACGCGGCCGCGACTTCCTGAGTTTCCACGTTAGCCCCCTGTTCCAGACGATCATACAGGCCTTCTAGCACGCGGCTGGCGCGGTCTAGGGCTTGGGCATCATTGGAACTGATGGTTAATTCTGCTCCGCGCGCAATAATCACCACGTCCAAAGCCTGTTCCACCTGAACCAAATGCGCACTGTGGGCGCCAAACAAACTTTGCGCCAAGGTATTATCGTCAAAGGCTAAAACGGCTGAATACTTTTGGGCCTTGGCTTTATTTTTTTTACTCATAATTTATTACTCATGCGGAAACTTTCAAGTTTTCATCAACCAATTCCCCTTGCAGGCTGTTGGGGCCTGCTTGGGTGATCAGGATATTTTGTACGGTGTGCATCATGTGTTCGGGGGCCTCGGCCCAAACCGCTTGCATATACGGGCCACGGCCAACCAATTGACCGGAGATTTTACCGGGACGATCAAACAACACCGGATAGGTCTTGCCCACCGCGCGYAAATTAAARTTCAAGGTRTTGGCGTTCAATTGCGCCTGCAAGCGGGCCAAACGTTCGRCTTTCACSGCTTCGGGKACRTGAAATTCRTCTTGRGTKTCCAACAAWGCCGCSGGYGTTCCKGGGCGYGCCGAATACTTAAAYGAATAGGTTTGAATRAACTGAATGTCTTTAACCARKTYCAKCGTTTCTTCRAAATCGGCRTCKGTTTCGCCGGGAAAGCCRACGATAAAGTCGCTGGACAARGCWATATCGGGSACCGCTTTGCGTAATTTTKCRATGATGATTTTATAGTCCGCAACCGTATGCTGGCGGTTCATAGCTTTCAAAATGTTATCTGATCCGGCCTGAATGGGCAGATGCAAATACGGCATCAGTTGTTCAACTTCGCCATGGGCCAAAATTAAATCATCGGTCATTTCGGCGGGGTATGACGTGAAATAACGGATACGATCAACGCCATCAATTTTTGCAAGCGCGCGGATGAGCTCGGCCAAGCTCCATTCCGTGTTRTCKTSMWYWRSRCCRYGATAGGCATTAACATTTTGCCCCAACAAGGTGATTTCTCTGGCCCCGGCCTTGACCAAAGTACGGGCTTCGTCAAGAACTTGAGCCACAGGTCTGGAATATTCAGAACCCCGCGTATACGGCACCACACAATAGGTGCAAAATTTATCACAGCCTTCTTGCACGCTTAAAAACGCCGAGGCGCCTTTGACCGTGCGACTTTGCGGCAGATTGTCAAATTTGCTTTCTTCGGGAAAATCGGTATCCAACACGTGCCCTTGACCGCGCACCGCACGGGCCACCATTTCGGGCAGGCGGTGATAGGTTTGCGGACCAAACACCAAATCAACATAAGGGGCGCGCCGCAATACTTCATCGCCTTCGGCWTGGGCCACGCATCCGGTGACACCCAAAATCATGCGACCGCCGTGGTCTGCTTTGGAATTTTGTAATTTGCGCAGACGGCCCAGTTCGGAATAAACCTTGTCCGCCGCTTTTTCGCGAATATGACAAGTGTTCAAGATCACCATATCCGCATCATCAGCGGTATCGGACAACGCAAACCCAATGGGGGCCAGAACTTCGGCGATGCGTTCAGAATCATAAACATTCATCTGACAGCCATAGGTCTTAATATATAGCTTTTTCGCCACTTGGCTTAGCCTTTATCTGTATCTTTTGAATTGAACGGTACGCCATAAAGTTCCATTTTATGGCCAACCAGTCGATAACCCAAGTCATTCGCAATTTTTTCTTGCAGGGCTTCGATCTCTTCATTGTGAAATTCAATCACTTGATCTGAATTGATATCGATCAAATGATCGTGATGATCGTCCGAAGCTTCTTCGTAACGCGCCCGTCCATCGCCAAAATCCAGACGTTCCAAAATGCCCGCTTCTTCGAACAAACGTACGGTCCGGTACACGGTGGCAATGGAAATATTGGCGTCTTGGAGCAGGGTTCTTTTCATCAATTCTTCGACGTCGGGATGGTCTTTTGAGGCCGAGAGAACGCGCGCAATGGTGCGCCGTTGACCGGTCATTTTCATACCCTTGTCTTTACACAACTGTTCAATTCTGGACGGCTGGGAATTATCCATGATTATTTACGCCGCTTCGTCCCAAGGCCGATTTTTTTCGCCAAGGCGCTGCGGCGTTGGGCATAATTTGGCGCAACCATTGGGTAATCGGCGGGTAAACCCCAACGTTCACGATAATCTTCCGGGCTCATATTATAGGCCGTTT
>NVTL01000083.1 GCA_002401565.1 Rhodospirillaceae bacterium | reverse complement strand
CGACACCTCTGCCATTGCCAAACTGACCGATCAGTTGAGCAAGATGCAAAAACAGATCGATGCGCTTACAGAGATTTCAAAGAAAGCCCAAGCTCAAATTGATGCCGTTGGCAAGGTTGGCCAAATCAGCCTGCCAATTTTAAATGCCCGCAAGATGGCCTCACAAATCCGCCAAGACATGCAGTGTCTCAAGCCTGATCTCAGCAAACTTATGCCAGACGTAACGTTTGAGGATATGGACTGGAATTCTGTATGTGAAGCGGCCCCAGCCTACCAAAAAACATTATGGCTCGATCCGTCCAGCCTCAAAGATTTACCGACATGGCAAGACCAAGAAAAGGCCGTCCGAAAAATCGAACAACGCCGTGAAAACGTACTTGTTGATGCCACTACAAAAGGTCTGGCGCATTCAGACATTGCCGCCAAAGACGTAGACCGGACCAACAAAGCGGCCAGTGAGCTCGCCGCCGCCATCAATGCGGCCTCCACAAGCAACGACAGATTGGCCGCCATTGCCCAGGGTCAGGTGATCTTGGTTCGCGCCCTCGCTCAACAAAACCAGATCTTGGCGCAAATGCTTCGGGTGCAATCAGCCTTTGCCATCAAGGCTGGCGTTCCTGTCGAGAGTTTYATGAGYGAWSMGGACRAKAASAAWAARGCAGGTGCAARATGAAMACCTGCATCACCTGTTCCATCGTTGGCGAATATGTMGAWYTGGCAAACCAGTTCACCCAGGATTTAAGCCAGGCTTTGATYGTTCCCATGTGGACCTTRTTTTTGTCCCTKGCAGGACTTTGGGTTGTCCTTCAAGGGCTGCGTTTGGCCCTGATCCAGACCACCATCATGGATGTGGGCAAGGAATTCATGTTCGTTTTAATCTCTGCCGTATTGCTCTCAGGTCAGGGGCCGGAACTGGTCAATTCCATCTACACCGTATCGCTCAACATGATGGGGCGTGCCGCCAGTATCGCCTTACAAGTGGGTGGTTTGGACGCGGTCTCACCTGCGAATTCAAGTACGCTTAGTGCCGGGATGCAATCGCTGGTGCAAACAGCGGAAGAAGGTGTCACCGGAGTYTTTGGYCTCGCCAGCATGATCACCAAATCGGCAACGCTGACCAATCCCCTGCCCATTCTTTACGGGCTTGTTTTGGTGGTGCCRTATTTTCTGGTGYTGATCGTTTATTTTGCCCARGTGGTGGTCTCRATYTTTCGCATCATGATGCTGGCRACCYTWAGCCCTTATCTGATGCTSGGYTTTGCCTTTGGCTGGGGCCGCGACATGATGAAGTCMGGYCTKCGCACMYTATTRTCATCGTTCATGGTTTTGTTTGGCGCAACGGCGGCCTTGGCGGTCATGCTCTATGCGGTCAAAAGCCTCAATATCGGAGACGCCACGGGCGAAAGTGTACGTGCCATGGCCTCCATTCAAGATGCRAAATTCTTGCTGGCCGTTGCCATGGGMTGGCTGGGYACMGCCTTYATGACCGAGGCCACGGGCATGGCCAATTCCATTTCTGGATCGTCATTAAGCAATACATCCACGGGCATCATCACGGCGGGAGCGTCGGCAAGTGCGCTGACGCTTTTAAAAAACCCAATTACGCGGGGGGCAACCACTTTGGTCGGGCGGGGAGCTTTGGATGCATCCAGTAACCTCATGCACAACACGGCCCACGGTGCGGGATATGCGGTAGGTGCCGCCGGAGCCTCCGCCGCCCACATTACGGACCAAGCCGCCCAACTCATTGCCAAGATGAAAAAATAAGGAGCCATCATGAAACAGACACTCGCAATCTTGATCTTAAGCTTAGGCCTATCGGCCTGTTCCTTGATCAAAACAGAAATGCCCTCAAACGAAGGCCAAGGCCCGGACCTCATGCGACCAAGCCCGTGCGCCTGCACCCAACTGGATTTTAATAATGGTGGTTTCCAATGGAACAGTTGAGCMAAACATCRGGCAATCACGCCCCACATGCTGATGTCGCYAAAGCRGATCCGTACAGYTTTCARGTGGCTCAYCGCCGCTTGGCCTGGATGCTGCGTTTAAGCACRGCCACAAACRTTGTGATTGGATCAGCCCTYGCCCTGTCRTTRAGTGCCATATCAACTTTGGTGCCRCTTAAAGAAACRCAAATTGCATTGGTGCGCRTYRATTCAGCCGATGACCGAYTGTACCGGATYGAGCCCATCTCRCAAAACGTTGATGGCTTTGATYTGCTCATGGAAAGCATGGCRAARCGTTATGTGCGTCTGCTTTTAGAAATTGATTCTGTCACGCAAACCGAACGCTTTTCGGAAGCGTTTCGCATGACCGAACGACGGTTTTATGAGAAGTTTCGCAAGGAACGCATTGAGACCAAGGCCATTCAAGAGGCCATAAATTCAGGTCTCACCCGTTCCATCACCGTCGAGAGCATCAATAAGATCGAGACATTAGAGAACACCTACAAGTTTGCCGTGGATTTTGTGCAAACCGATGTGCGGGGCGGCGAGGTTATCGAGACCCGCAAGCTTCGTGCGTATTTAAATATGACCACCAGACCCCAAGAAGACATCGTTGAGTCGGATAAATATGAAAATCCGCTTGGCATCACCGTGCTCGATCTGGTGCTTAAAGAAAGGAAAAACTCATGATTTCCAAAATSATYATYACMTKTGTTRTWGCYGTRTGGYTYRTTCTTGGGGCCACCGTYACTTTCGCCCAAACACCACAGTCAAACGTAACAATGCCGGTTCCAAAATCCGTCGTTGATCAAGCCGAACGCCAGGCCCGTGGTGAATTTACCTCCATGCGTCGATCAACGGTCGGTGGTCAGGTTCAAGAAGCCTGGGACAACGTAGATCAAAACGCCGGGGTCATCCGGTTTTCCTATTGTGGCATGTGTACCTACAAAGTGTCGCTGCGGGAACACATGGTTACGGTTATCGAATTTCCAGAAGGCGAAATCATTGAACGCGCCGATGTTGGGGATCAAAACGAGTTTCAGGTCAACATGCGCGGCCCATCACGTTTGGCTATTCAACCTGCGGGTTATGGCGTTGATACMAACCTGRTTGTTTACGGMAAAACGGGWGCYATYTATCCCATTTATTTGAGGTCCGAGCGTTTTAATTCCGTCAATGTTCCYGACCTTTTGGTGCGYATTGAAGGSRCYATGACGACRAAAGACATTGWGGTTGGTGGYATTGGYAAWARCRYMMMWRAGACWTYKCTSCCTGAMGGTCTTTMWGRTTTTCCATCACYMGASCAAWCYGATGCTGTCAACGGATTRGAACAAMCMGAYCCCAAACGWGCGTCCGGRGATTTCATACAGGAAGCGGCRTTTGATCCCGACAAACTTCGYGGCTGGGGCGAYTAYARACTTTGGGGMGAYGGCGACAATGTCGATGACCTMAAACCCATGACGGTRTTTCGCGATGATTATTTTACCTAYATCCGYTTTGAYGAAAAGTGGAAYGAYATTGAAYTGCCCACRGCCTACGTGGTCATTGATGGCATWGATGAGCTGGTCAACACYCGCATTCARGGCCRCACCTATATYATYGAGAGCACGCAAAAACTCATCACGCTTAAATCCGGCCTGACSTTCATCTGCATCGAATAYACAGGTGACGYATGACCATAATYTGYGATGCCCTTCTRGCCTTGAATTTAACCTTAGGTGTGTTTTGTCAATCGACACAAGACGCCAAGACTTTGACGTTGCCAAATGATGACAAGAAAGCGTGGGCCACCCAAGCTCCGGCCCCAAAACCAAACCTCTTGGCTCCCTTTTTTCCACCCGTGATTATTCACGAACAGGTGGCACCTGTGGCAACGATTTCATCACCACCACTTCCTCCTAAGCAAAAAGAAACCGTATCCAAAAAGAAAGAGCCAAGCCCCTACCGCTTGGCCTTGGAAACCGCTTTATCGAAACAGGCGGTAACCGCCGATTTTGGTACGGTGGTGAATACTGTTGATGATGGGAATATTGATCTTGCAAGCCTAACACCACCGTCCCTCAGCCCGCTGGATTTGCCACCACCAATATCTCAAGACCGTTACGAGTCTGACGGTCAAATTTCAGGTTTGCCCGTGGACAATGCGCGGATACTCACTGCGGATCGCTATATCAGCGGTATTTTGGAAACTGGCTTTAACAGCCAGCTTGATAGTGCGTCCGGTGGGGAAGTCATCATCCAGACCAGCCGGGATGTGTTTGGTTATCACGGGCGCAACATTCTGATTCCCAAAGGATCACGTATGATTTGTGAATATGGCAGCCCCGGAAAACAAGGCGAAAGTCGTATTGCGTTGTCGTGCAAGCGYATYYTSATGGCGGGYAACCGTGCTGAAATYYTSCARATCGCSGCGCGTGTGGGCGAYGTTCAAGGYCGCKCSGGCATYACGGGYGARGTSGAYAATCGTTTTTGGGAACGCTACGGCACCGCCTTTATTYTGGCSGGAATTTCTGCCGCCGTGCGCATGGCAACGGCAACGTCTTCAACAAATCAAAATAAAACCAGCACCGTTGGTGCCATTACGGACAAGGGTGCGGAAGAACTGAGCCTCAAGCTTGGCGAAATCGGTGCGTCCGTGGTTGAGCAAACCGTCAATCTGGCCCCCATCGTGACAATCGCCCAAGGCACCCGTGTGCAAATCCGCCCGGCACAAGATTGGTACATCCAAAAGATTGGAGTTCAACAATGAGCAACATCAAAGCATTTTTATCTTTAATGGTCATAGGTGTTCATGCTGTTAATCCAGCCCTGTCACAAACGGCAATATCCCAAACGGTCGCACCAAACTCACAAACCCCGACGGCACCAGTCCTCAATGCTGACATTGCGCCCAAAACCAGCATTCGCGCGCGCGTAAAAGTATTGACCAACATTTCGTTGAACACGCCCCGTGCCATTGATTTAGGCTCCATCGTTGTCCCTGGTGCCTCAAAAGATTTAACGTCAGGGGTCACGCTCAAAGCTTACGCGCGCTATGTGGAATTTGAAGGGCGCAAGATTGCGCAAATCGTTTTGGCTGGTGTTGAAAAAAATGGCCAAATTGAGACCCTGCCTTCGCAAGGTTTTAGCACCCAGTTAGAATTGGTCGAGCCTAATTTGGATCCTGACACAGAAGTGGTCATTGAGGGTGATGGTGCGGCAATGATTGCGGCCTTAAAACGCCTAGCGGACAATTCCCAAACGCCACCAAAAGAAACAATCATTGGCCAAGACACGACCAATCAGTCACAAAAACAAGAGGCTGGATCACCCATACGACAAAATGATCAGGCGTCATCCTATCAATCCCCCGACCCTGTTCAAGTGGCCGATGCTCCTGTTGAATCTGTGGCCATTTCATCTGATGGCTGCGCCGTTCGTATTGACACGGCGCAAATGAAAGCCATCCAACAAACCAAAACGATCACCAGCTTGGGCGGGGCCATAACAAACGAAAGTGCCTGTTCTGATTCCAGTGATGGCTTTCCTTTGGCTAAAAGCTATACCGTTTGTAGCGATGCCGTTGATATGACGGCTCGAACAGCAACCGCACAATATGTCCTTTATTATGTGGATGCGGGCGGAGCGCGCAAGGAAGTCACCGAATGTGCAACCGATACGGAAAAAGCCTTCCCCATTGTTGAAAAGCCATCTGCGTGTACGATCTTTTTAGATTACGCGGCCAATCAGGCTGTGCCTCAATCGTCTTTGATTTATCTAAACGACAACAATCAAGAAATTCAAGTGCGGGGCTGCGAGGCTTCAGAAACCAAGCTTTCTGTGCCCATGATACAGACCACTAACGGCTGTTCCATACGCCATGATTTTACCGCTCGAAAATCCTACCAACAAGGTACATTCACCTATCTTCTTGACGGCGTATCTTATCAGGCTGGCGGCTGCACGGATGATGGCACCATTTATCCACAAAACCAGATTTACATGGATGCGTCAGGTCAAGATGTTTGCGCCCCGACCATTGATCTGGCGGGCGGCACCGTCACACTTCAAAGCCGCTTGCAAATCAGCGTTGGTGGCATGGGACAATACATCAGCGATTGCACACCAGACACGACGGGGCAATTGGCAATCACCGCCACGACAAATGGATGTGACAACCCCATGATTTGGGATCACGATGTTATTGCCGCGCAAAGTTATGCCAAGGAACGCTATTTTTATCTTCGAAACGGACTACCTAAATACGTTACCGATTGTCAACGCAGTCAGACCGTTTATCCGCATCAGTATCAAACCACGGGATATCAAAATCACGACGATCAACTTTTTGCATATCCGCTCGACACCGTTTATATCACGCCACCACCGGGTCGTTATGATGTGCAAGTGAGCCAGGTTCTGTCTGGTGCAACACAGATGCCCTATCAATTAACCGGGGCGGCGACACGGGCCAACGGCACCGTTTCTTATGTTGCCTGTGATAAGTTTGCAGATACGGATAATTTAGAACTTTGGCAACGCCCAGATGCAACCACATACGAAAAATCAATTGGACCCGGCACGCCCGTTGGCCCAACGAACGCCTGTGTGGCTCAAGGTGCAACAACCACTGCAGATTGGACTTTGGTTCCCTTTAGCGATTTTATAGCATCTCCGGGAGCTAGAGGAGGCTGTTATAACTCCGCCAACCTAACAAGATTCTTTCAATATGTAACAGGCTATGCACGTTACAAAGCAACGCGCCAAATGGTTCGAGAAGATGGAACCGTAATTTCTGAAGAAACGAGAATATCTCCAACGACGTTTTTGTTTGGCAACAATCGAGTCTCAGCGGCCAATTTAGGAGGAAATTGTGCTTATACCGGCGGGGCATGGTATTTTACCAGCACCACAAATATGTCGTATCTCAATGCGAATGCTCAAAGGGTCTCAACAAATTTCCCTCCCCCTTCTGTAAATCCCCCAACGGGAACAGATATTGGTGCGCTCAAATCAAGTGCCAATTTTTTGTATTGAGGGTGGGGTCATGACAAATACAAAACGCACAATTGCAATCAACAGCTCCCCTTTATTGGAAAATGTTCTGGCCCCACTTTCCGGCTTTTACAAAAACAGCAATACGGTTGAAATCCGTATGGTTTATCCCGGTGCTGTAACGATGGACAGACGCGGGCGGGGCAAAAAATCCCTAAATGCACCTGACCTGTCCATCGCTAGGATCGAAACCATTTGCAAGGCGTTGTCAAACCTGCACGGTCATAAATTTGATATTGAAACGCATCCCAAACTGTCCTGTGTGTTGCCGGGTGGGCATCGTTTTGAATGCTTATTGGGATCATCTGTTCAATCGGGAATTTCATTGGCGATCCGTTGCAAGCATCCCTTCACCCCCACTTGGGAACAGATTGGGGTTGAAGGCATCATCAAAGATTACCTGCTTGATGCCATTAATTGTGAGCAAAACATCATTATTTCTGGCGGTACCAACACGGGCAAAACCACCCTGCTCAACATGCTGTTGGCAACAATTCCCGCCAATCGACGCATCATTGCCATTGAAGACACACCGGAACTTCATATTGAAAAGTTTTGGGATGGGGTTGGTTTGTTGGCTGAACGAGAAACCAGTGGTCAAACAGGCATGTTAAATTACCGCCAACTTTACGATCACTTAATGCGGGCCACACCGGATCATCCCATTTTTGGGGAAATCTCCACCCTCAACGCTTTTGCCGCCTTGGCCGTGCTCAATGCGGGCATGACCGGGTTTATGTGTACGATCCACGCGGGTTCACCCCACCAAGCCATTCATCGCAAATTCGATCAAAACATCGCCTGGGCCGGAGAAACCATGCCCCGTGTGCCAGAGTTTTTATGTGAACTGGTAGATGTTGTTGTGCAAATCAAACGCGCACCAAATGGATGGCGACGCATCACCGATATTTTTGAGCCTAAAAATGATCGTTTTGTCTTTCAAGACGGCAAGGAGGTATAGCCGTGTTTTTATATCGTGCCTCACTGTTGCTGTGTCTGGTTTTTGGTCTCACAATTCTTTTTGCCCAATGGAACCTAGCCATTGGTTTTAATGCTTTGGATTCTCGGTGGTGGGTCTGGCTTGGCCAGGTCATTATCAAGACGGGCGGATTACCAAACTCATTTTTGTTGTCCCTCTGGACCACGGGGTTTGGCCTCTTTTTGAGCCTTGCCAGCATCACATTCTTCCATATGCGCCCCGGATCAAAAACCGTTCATGGCCACACCGATGCCCGCAATACCCACGGCTCTGCCCGGTGGGCCAAAAGACACGATGTGCGCAAAGCAGGCCTTTTAAAGAACAAAGGCGTGGTGGTCGGCGGCTGGAAAGGAATTTTCAGAACAAAACCGCTTCGCCACGATGGCCCTGAGCATGTTTTGTGTTTTGCCCCGACCCGGTCCGGAAAAGGTGTCGGTTTGGTTTTGCCAACATTGCTGACGTGGCAAGACTCCGTGCTGGTGCTCGACATCAAGGGCGAAAATTATGCCCTTTCGGCAGGCTGGCGACAGTCCATTGGTCAACGGGTCATTCGGTTTGATCCAGCGGCGATTTCTGGCTCTGTGCGTTACAACCCGCTCGCCGAAGTSCGCTTAAACWCCGATCATGAAATTGCCGAYTGTCAAAACATCGCGTCCATGATCATCGATCCAGAYGGCAARGGYYTRAAAGAYTTYTGGATGCARTCCGGTTGGGARTGGCTWTCAGCCGCCATTTTGCATGTGTTGTACCGCRTCRAACAYTTTGAAMAMCGCACGGCAACACTTGCKGAYGTTCACGGCTTTATGTCYGTGGGKCATGAAGAMAATACAGAAGAYGAAAATTCTGATRCCGGGTTTGATCGCCTGCTCGCMGACATGKCTAAATTTGACCATGGMCGTAAAACCGTYAAYGCMGAAATYCAGCGCAGTGCCGGGCGCATGCAAAAACGKGCCAGTTCAGAGCGTAGCGGTGTGCAYRGTTCSGCAACCGTGCAATTGGCGYTSTATTCAGATCCCATTGTYGCGGCYAATACRTCYGCKTGTGAYTTTCGCATTGCGGAYTTGATGAACGGWGATCAACCGACCAGYCTTTACATCATCATCCCCCCTTCWGAAATCCAACGYYTWAAACCSYTSATCCGYATCTTGATGAACCAGTTYYTRACSCGBCTYACGGCAGATATGGAATTTGAAAATGGGAAGGCTAAAAAGCACTACAAGCACCGTTTATTGCTCATGCTCGATGAATTCACCTCCATCGGAAAATTGGAAATCTTTGAAAAGGCCTTGGCCTTCATGGCGGGCTATGGYCTCAAAGCCTACATCATCGTGCAGGAYTTAACSCARYTWCAAAAAGAATATGGGCGCGAAGAATCYGTCACRTCMAATTGTCAYATCCGCATTGCYTACGCMCCYAAYAAAATYGAAACCGCAAGGYTGCTTTCTGACCTCACGGGCAAGACAACCATCGTGCAAAAYAAACGGTCTCGRTCCCATRGCAAGGGTGGCAGTAGCGTTTCAGATTCAATTTCTGAAGTTTCGCGCGCGTTAATGACGGCGGATGAATGCATGAGCCTGCCGGGTATTCGAAAAGGTTTGTTTGGACGGGTTATCCCCGGTGACATGCTGATCTTTGCCGCCGGGCAACGGGTCATCTATGGCCGTCAATGGCTGTATTTTCAAAATAGAACCCTTAAAAGACGGGCTGTTCTGCCCGCACCCAAAACAATCTTGCGACAAAATATTTTGGATTACGTAACGGCTCTTAAACAAGTCGATCAAATAGACGAAAGCAGAGCGGCTTCACCTGCTGAGCGACTGCTCACAKAAATTTAGCCMGTTGGAGAAACAAACGATGAAAATTTTGGTTGCTTGTGAATTTAGCGGGACCGTCCGGGATGCCTTTATTGGGCAAGGCCATGACGCCATGAGTTGCGACMTCCTCCCAACTGAAGCGCCTGGACCTCATTATGAAGGCAACGTGTTAGACATTTTAGATCATGGTTGGGATTTGATGGTCGCCCATCCGCCTTGTACATATCTGACGAATAGTGGGGCAAAGCACCTCTATCGCAAAATGAAAAAAGAAAATGGCGTCTGCTTCACACGATGGCGAAATATGATYAACGGCATTGATCTGTTTCGYAAACTTTTAGAAGCCGATATACCAAAAATTGCYATTGAAAACCCTATCATGCACGGTCATGCAAAAAGCCTGATYRATATTAATCAGTCGCAGACCATTCAACCTTGGCAATTTGGACATAAAGAAATGAAAGCCACCTGCTTGTGGCTCAAGGGTTTGCCCTTGTTAGAACCGACAAACATTGTCGGGCCTCCGCCAAACAAYYCAGAAGAACGAAAAAGCTGGGCGAAAGTTCACCGTCAACCACCAGGGCCTAATCGATGGAAACTACGTTCAAAAACTTACCARGGCATCGCAAATGCAATGTCRCACCAATGGAAATAAYCTAATCCTTGAGTTTTTCCRAAAGGCGTAGCAACGCCAAACCACTCTATAGATAAGGAGACAAAAANTGAGTGACCTCCCCATGACCTCTGCTGAACAAATGTTCGCAGAAACAGAAACCATTGCCCGMGCCGCCATGTTCGGTYTGGCGATTTCCGTCGATCCCGACATGGCAGACCATATGGGCGCRTTTGATGAAACCGCCATCAATGCCGTTGAGGCCGATGAAAGYCGCTTTGATGTGGAYCCGAACACCTTGATTRTTTTRGATGACAAYCTTGTCACCTTGGAAGGYGAGGTGATCCAATGAGCAGCCATTCATCRAAAACCAAACCAAGACAAAACTGGCGYGAACAGGTCGCMGAAGAAATGATCCGCCAAATWGAWKCYGGAACAGCMCCYTGGCTYAAACCCTGGAAAGCMGGTGTGCTTGGSTWYAACCAGCATAATCCTAAAAGTGATMGRGCCTATCGMGGTATCAATGCCATGTGGCTAGAATCTCAAGGSTATAAAGATCCCCGMTGGCTCACCTACAAACARGCSACWGAACTTGATGTTCAAGTCCGCACGGGTGAAAAATCAACACAGGTTGAATATTGGAAATGGACCACCAAAAAGCCCGTMTTGWCSNAAAGNCGGTGTGCCMRTYTTGGATRARAACAACAAGATGCAATATGAAACCGYGCGKCTGGAACGCCCCCAGGTRTTYTATGCCAAYGTGTTCAATGCGGARCAAATTAATGGTCTKRAACCTTTTGTTGCTCCAAAACCMGAATTTGAGCCTGTYGAGGAAGCCGAAAARCTTCTCAAAGGTGGTGAYGTTCCCATWCACCATGAYCAAAATGAYCGGGCGTTCTAYCARCCYTCGCGTGATGAAATCCATATGCCGCCAGARGCCGCSTTYGATACGGCTTAYGAATATTAYTCMACRGCCCTTCATGAACTGGGCCACGCCACCGGGCATCGYTCGCGCCTSAACCGYAAYTTTGGTCCCTTTGGCAGTGCYGTTTACGCCAAGGAAGAACTGCGGGCKGARCTGACCAGTTACATCGTGTCGCGTGATCTTGGCCTTGGTCATTATCCGGGMCGTCATGCGTCCTATGTGGAAAGCTGGAGCAAAGCCATTCGTGAAGATCGCAATGTGTTGTTCCAAGCCGCGCGGGACGCGGAACAAATGGCCACCTGG
>NVTL01000082.1 GCA_002401565.1 Rhodospirillaceae bacterium | reverse complement strand
GCCGCCGGACATGCCCGCCGCAAAATTGCGACCCGTGCCGCCCAATACACAAACGACGCCGCCGGTCATGTATTCACAACCGTGATCACCCACGCCTTCGACAACGGTGGTGGCACCAGAGTTCCGAACAGCAAAGCGTTCGCCCGCGATGCCGCGCAGATACGCTTCACCAGCTGTCGCTCCGTATAAGCACGTGTTGCCGGCAATGATGTTGTCTTCGGCGACAAGCGTGCTGATGTCGGCTGGGCGCACAACAATGCGTCCCCCGGCCAAACCTTTGCCCACATAATCGTTGGCGTCACCTTTTAGATCAATCGTAATGCCGGGGCTTAACCAAGCGCCCAACGACTGACCAGCCGTTCCGGTGGCGTCAATATAGATGGTGTCTTCGGGAAGTCCCGCTTTGCCATATTTCATGGCAACCCGGCCCGAAAGCATGGTGCCGAAGGTGCGGTTGACGTTGATCAGCGTGGATTTGATTTTAACGGGGGTGCCGTTTTCAATCGCGTCTGCGGCTTGTTCAATCAAACCGTTGTCCAAGGCTTTTTCCAAACCGTGGTTTTGCGTTTCGGTATTATAGACGGCAACATCAGGCCCCATGTCGGGTCTGTGCAGCAAGCCAGAGAAATCCAAGCCTTCGGCTTTCCAATGATTGATGGCGGAATTCATTTCAATAGTATCAGAGCGACCAATCATGGCGTTGATGGTTTTAAAGCCAAGCTCGGCCATGATCACACGCATTTCTTCGGCCATAAAGGTGAAGAAATTAACCACGTGAGCAGGCTCGCCCGGAAACAGTTTGCGAAGGTCTTCGTTTTGTGTGGCGATACCAACCGGGCAGGTGTTCAAGTGACACTTACGCATCATCAAACAACCCTGAGCAATCAATGCACCCGTAGCAAAGCCAAACTCATCGGCACCCAATAGTGCGCCCACAACAACGTCGCGCGCGGTGCGCAATCCGCCGTCAACCTGAACGGCGATGCGTCCACGCAATTTGTTCAGCAACAGCGTTTGATGGGTTTCAGCCAAGCCGATTTCCCACGGTCCGCCCGCGTGTTGTGTCGACGTCAAAGGTGACGCGCCCGTGCCGCCATCAAAGCCAGAAATGGTAACGTGATCGGCGTACGCTTTTGATACACCCGCAGCCACCGTGCCAACGCCCACTTCGGACACCAACTTCACCGAAATACGCGCGGTGGGGTTGATGTTTTTCAGGTCGTGAATCAGCTGAGCCAAATCTTCGATAGAATAAATGTCATGATGCGGTGGCGGAGAAATCAAACCCACACCCGGTGTCGAGTGACGCACCCGACCGATCCATTCATTGACCTTGTGACCGGGCAATTGTCCGCCCTCGCCGGGTTTAGCCCCCTGCGCCATTTTGATCTGAATTTCGTCGGCGTTGACCAAGTATTCAGCCGTGACACCAAAACGACCGGACGCAACTTGTTTAATCGCAGACCGCATGCTGTCGCCGTTTTCCATGGGCTTAAAACGAACGGCTTCTTCGCCGCCTTCACCCGTGTTGGATTTGCCGCCGATGCGGTTCATGGCGATGGCGATGTTGGTGTGCGCTTCCCACGAAATAGAACCAAACGACATGGCGCCCGTGGAAAAACGTTTGCAAATATCGGCGACGCTTTCGACGTCGTCCAAAGGCACAGGTGTTCCGGTGCCGTTTAATTTGAACAAGCCGCGCAGATTTTGAACTTTCACATCGTGTTCGTTCATGACCGCTTCGTATTTGCGATATGTGTCGCGGTCGCTTTTACGGACAGCGTGCTGCAACAAAGAAATGGTTTGGGGAGTCCACGCATGGTCTTCGCCACGATGACGCCATGCCAATTCACCACCCACATCCAAGCTGTTTTTCAACAACGGATCGTTGCCAAATGCGGACGTGTGACGGCGAACGGTTTCGGTGGCCAGTTCCAACAATCCAATGCCGCCGACTTTCGATGCGGTCTTGGTGAAGTACTTTGCAATCAGGGTATCATTCAAGCCAATGGCGTCAAAAATCTGCGCACCACAATACGATTGGAATGTGGAAATGCCCATTTTTGAAAAGACTTTTAACATGCCTTTATCAACGGCTTTGATGTAACGTTTTTGGGCTTCTTCGGTGGTGACGTCGTCGGGAAGCTCATCGGCAAAATCGACGATGGTATCGAATGCTAAATACGGGTTGATGGCTTCTGCGCCATAGCCCGCCAGTAAACAGAAATCATGCACGCGGCGGGCTTCGCCCGTTTCGATCACCAAACCGACAGAGGTTCTAAGCCCCGCGCGGATCAAGTGATGATGAATACCCGCAGTGGCCAGCAACGACGGAATGGCGATGTGGTTGGCGTCCAACTTACGGTCTGACAAAATCAGAATGTTAGACCCTTCGTTGACCACTTTTACAGCCTTGGCAAACATTTTGTCCAACGCGGCTTCCATGCCCGCCGCACCTTGGTCGGCGGGGTAGCACATGGACAATGTGTACGTCTTAAAGCCCTTGTCCACATGGTTGGCAATGTGGCGAATTTTTTCCAGATCCAGATTGGTCAAAATCGGCTGACGTACTTCTAAACGTTTGCGTGTACCGGTGCGGTTGACGTTCAACAGGTTTGGACGCGGCCCGATCAGGCTGATCAGGCTCATCACCAATTCTTCACGAATGGGATCAATGGGTGGGTTGGTGACTTGTGCAAAGTTCTGGGTGAAATAATCAAACAGAATTTTTGGACGGGCTGACAACACCGCAATCGGTGTATCGCGACCCATGGACCCAATGGGGTCTTGCCCGGTCAGCGCCATTGGTTTGATGAAATGTTTGTTGTCTTCTTGAGTATAGCCAAACGCCTGTTGAGCATCCAACATGGTTTCGTGGTCGGGCGGCATGGCTGGATTTTCTTCGGGCAAATCTTCGACTTTGATTTGTGTGCGGTCCAACCATTCTTGATACGGTTTGGCGTGGGTCAGGGACGATTTAATTTCTTCATCGTCGATGATACGGCCTTCGATCATATCGATCAGGAACATTTTACCCGGCTGTAAACGCCATTTTTTAATGATTTTGCTTTCGTCCGKGGGAATAACGCCGACTTCTGATCCCATGATCACAAAATCATCATCCGTCACCACATAACGCGCGGGACGTAAACCGTTGCGATCCAGCGTTGCGCCGATTTGCCGACCATCGGTAAAGCAAACCGCAGCCGGGCCATCCCAAGGTTCCATCAAAGCCGCGTGATATTCATAAAATGCACGGCGTTCGTCGTCCATCAGGGGATTTGAATCCCACGCTTCGGGGATCATCATCATCATGGCGTGGGACAGTGAATATCCACCCGCGACCAGAAGTTCCAACGCATTATCAAAGGTCGCTGAATCCGAAGAGCCATCGCCGATCAACGGCCAAAGCTTGTCCAGGTCTTCACCCAAAACTTCCGAAGACATGGTGGCTTTGCGCGCCGCCATCCAGTTGATGTTGCCGCGCACGGTGTTRATYTCRCCATTGTGGCAAAGATAACGGAACGGCTGSGCCAATTCCCARCTGGGAAATGTGTTGGTGGAAAAACGTTGATGCACCAAAGCCATSGCSGAYKTTGTGCGTTCRTCCARAAGGTCTTTRTAAAARGTRCCCAAATTGCTGGACAAYACCATGCCTTTATAAACAATGGTGCGGGTYGAAAGCGTKGGRATGTAAAAATCACCATGGCTGTCGTCGCCGATTTTGTCCCACACAACGTGGTGMACTTGTTTGCGGATCACGAACAATTTRCGTTCAAATGCGGTTTCRTCWGCSGTGTTTGCRCCKYKTTTGATGAACACCTGACGAATMACAGGCTCRGCSGCYTTAACRCTTTCGCCCAARCAGGAATTGTCCACAGGCACATCGCGCCAGCCCAAAAGCTCTTGGCCTTCGCGGGGGACAACGGTGTCAAACGCTTGCAAACAGGCTTTGCGCGCATTTTCGTCGCGCGGCAAAAACACCTGACCCACGGCGTATTCGCCAATTTCGGGCAATTCAAAACCAAGTTTGGCACATTCTTCGACCAACATATCATGCGGGATTTGCATGATGATTCCGGCGCCATCGCCGGCTAAGGGGTCGGCACCCACGGCTCCGCGGTGGTCCATATTGACCAGAATCTGCAAGCCCTTGGTGATAATGTCGTGGCTTTTTTGATTCTTAATGTGGCAAATGAAGCCGACTCCGCAGTTGTCGTGTTCGTTGCTGGGGTCGTAGAGGCCCTGTTTTTCGGGCAGCCCGCTGGCTTTCATATTAAACATCCATCTTTATGAGCGAAGGTTAACCCGCTGAAATAAGTACACGTTTCAAGGCGCTAAAAGCATATTCGCGAGGATGACCTAAACAGGCGACCCTATACGGCTAAAACTTCTTAAAGCATCTTCATGAAACTTTTGAGGACGCAGATTAGCCGAATTCCTTACAAAAGAAAACCCCCAGAGCATCACTTTTTGGGGGTTTTCACATCATAGAAGCTGGGCCTGACCCTGAGCAAACGGCAGTTTTATAGACAGGACTTTGCCCACACCCGATGTGTGGGGTATAAGAGATTCGTATTAGTTCAATTAATAGAAAGCTTTTTCACTTTGCCATTTCTCCATCTTACCGTTTTAGCCTTGGTTCAAGGCGTCACCGAATTTTTGCCCATCAGTTCATCCGGACACTTGGTTTTGGTGCCGTGGTTGGTGGGGTGGGAAGACCAAGGTGTAACGCTTGATGTGGCCGTTCATGTGGGCACATTGGGCGCGGTGATGGCCTATTTGTGGCGCGATGTTTCTGGCATTTTGAACGGATTGTGGCGCATGCTGAAAGGCAAAGGCATCAACAACAGTGCGCGTTTGGGGCTTTATTTGGTGTTGGGCACCTTGCCTGTAATTGGTGCGGGCTATTGGATGCATTCCACCATGCCGGACGGTATTCGGTCCATCGAAATTATTGGCTGGGCGACCTTGGGTTTTGGCATTGTCTTGTGGCTGGCCGACAGCTTGGGCGTGACGCTTAGGCGTATGGAACACCTTGGCATTTCCGATGTTTTGATCATCGGTGTGTCGCAATGTTTGGCGTTAATTCCCGGCACATCGCGCAGCGGCATCACCATGGCGGCGGGGCGTTTATTGGGTATGGAACGCATTGATTGTGCGCGGTTTTCCATGTTGCTGTCGATTCCAACCATTGTTGGCGCGGGTGTTCTGAAAGGCTTGGACCTTTATAAAAGTGGCAGCGGCCTTGAAATCAGCACCGCCCTGACCGGGGCAGGCTTGGCATTTTTAGCCGCTCTTGTGGCGATTACGTTGATGATGGCKTGGYTAAAACGCGCCASCTTTACRCCGTTTGTGATCTACCGCGTGATTTTGGGTGCGGGCTTGTTGGCGGTGGCGTATGGCTATGTGGACCTGCCTACACTTTAAGGTTATGATCTGGTCATGAGCAAAGAAAATGATTTAATGACCTTAAAAACCAAGGTCGGTGAGGCTTCTGACCTTGGCCCTGTCGAAGATATTCAGGCTGGTGGAAAGGCTGCGGTTGCCTCTACCCAGCCCCCCCGCGAAGGCGGTGCGCCGCTGATGGGGCTTTTTTCCGTGGGTTTTGCCCTGCTGAGTATTTTTACCTTTGCTCCTATTTTTGCCCCATTGGCGCTGATCTTTTCCATCATTGCTCTGTTTATGGGGCAAGTGTTGTGGGGCGTGTCGGGCATTGGCTTGGCGGTGATTGGCATTGTCACGTCGCCGATATTTATGACGCTTTTTGGCATCGGCGCGTTTTTGGCTTGGCTGGGCCTGTAAGCCTTATCACAGTTCAGCTTGCGTTCATTTCTCATCGGTTAAGTTCCGCTCATCATATAATTTAATATGGGAGAAAATTTAATGTTTAAGAAAATTACACTGACTGTAGCCGCGGGCGTTATTGCGCTTGGCACCGTTGCGACCACTCCGGCCGTAGCCAATGAAAAGGTTATCACCGATCCGAGCATTTTCGAGCAGATGAAAATGCGCGACAAGACCGTGCAAGATAAAGTGACCCAGACCGAATGCGGCGATTGCCATATGGTCTTTCCCCCCAGCCGATTGACCGGTAATGCTTGGGTGAAAATCATGTCCAACCTTGGGGATCACTTTGGTGATGATGCCACTTTGGACGCCGAAAGCGTTAAACACATCCAAGATTATTTGGTGAAAAATGCTTTGGATCGTCCGGGTAAAAACGGAAAAATCGGCATTCGCACCAAGATGCGTTTGGCCGCCTGGAAGAAAAAAGGCGTTGTTGATCCTATTCGCATCACCGAAACGCCGGAATGGACGCGCCACCACACCAAGGAACGCCACTACCTCAACATGATAGAAGCCATTGGTTATAAAGCTGGGTCAAACTGCATCCAATGTCACAAAGGTGCTGAACACGGTTTGTACGAAGAATTTGATGGTCTATATGGTGGTAACTAAAATTACTTAGCCATCACGCGCACGATCATAAACGGCCTGCTCTTTAAGAGCGGGCCGTTTTTTTAGGCATTTTTGAAATAGTTGCGGATCATGTCCAGATAGATATCGGCCAGGGCTTCGATGTCTTTGACCGCCGCGCATTCATCCACCTTGTGAGCGGTCTGGTTCATCAGGCCAAATTCAGCAACGGCACAGTGATTTTTGATAAACCGCGCATCCGAAGTGCCGCCCGAAGTGCTGAGCTCAGGCGTTTTTCCGGTGACTTTGGTGACCGCCGAACTCATGGCATCGGACAACAATCCCGGCGGTGTCAAAAATGAGTCCCCCGATACGCTGATGTCTAAATCATAATTATCACCCGCTTCATGCAAACGATCTTCGATCCATTTGGTCATGGTGTCGGGGGAATACGTGTCGTTAAAACGGATATTAAAGGTCGCCTTTGCCGTGCTGGGGATCACGTTGGTGGCCGGGTTGCCCGTATCGATCGTGACGATTTCCAAATTAGACGGCTGAAAATGTGCGTTGCCCGCATCCAACGGCGTCGAGATCAGCTTGTTCAAAAGCTTCACCAATTTGGGCAAAGGATTGTCGGCGTGTTGAGGATAGGCGACGTGGCCTTGGGTGCCGTTTTGGGTGATAAAACCGTTAAGGCTGCCCCGGCGACCGATTTTGATGGTTTCGCCAAGGACGGATGTGTTGGTGGGCTCGCCCACGATGCACGCATCCATGACTTCGCCTTGGGTCTGCATCCATTGTAAAACTTTGACGGTGCCGTTGATGGCCGGGCCTTCTTCGTCACCCGTGATCAGATAAGAGATTGAGCCCTTAAAATCATCGCCTTGTTCAGCCAAGTAACGGCTGGTGGCGCTGATAAAACATGCAATCCCCGCTTTCATATCAACGGTGCCGCGTCCATACATGATGCCGTCATGAATTTCCGCGCCAAACGGGGGATGCGTCCATGCGGCTTCGTCGCCCACGGGCACAACATCGGTGTGTCCGGCAAAACAAAGATTTGGCCCAGATGTGCCCAAACGCGCATACAGGTTATCCACGTCCGGCGTGTTTGGGGCTGAATACGGTAAACGGTGGCAGGTGAACCCCATCGGTTTTAAGGCGTCTTCTAAAACCCCCAAAGCGCCTTCGTCCACCGGCGTCACAGACGCACAACGGATCAGGGCTTGGGTCAGTTCGACAGGATCGATGGGGTCCAAACGGGCCATTAATCCCGCAACAGTTCGTTGATGGCGGTTTTTGCGCGGGTGCGTTCGTCGACGCGTTTGACGATCACGGCGCAATACAGGTTTGGCGCAGGTTCGCCGTTTGGCATGGTGCGGTGCGAMGGCATAGAMCCCGATACMACRACRGAATACGCSGGCACGCGRCCATAATAAATTTCACCYGTGGCRCGATCMACAAYTTTGGTYGASSCRGAAATAAACACGCCCATGCCCAASACYGAWCCTTCTTCRACRATSACGCCTTCGGCSACTTCGGCGCGCGCWCCGATGAARCAATTGTCTTCGATGATGGTCGGGCCAGCTTGCARRGGTTCCAACACGCCACCAATACCGGCACCGCCGGAAATGTGGACGTTTTCACCAATTTGCGCACATGATCCAACCGTAGACCAACCGTCAATCATGGTGCCAGCCCCCACATACGCGCCCAAGTTTACAAAACTGGGCATCAAGACCACGCTGGGCGCAACATAAGCGCCGCGCCGCACGATGCAGTTGGGAACCGCACGAATGCCGGATTCTCGAAAACGAGCATCGTCCCAGCCTTGAAATTTTGACGGAACCTTATCGAACCAATGTGAACCACCCGGTCCACCTTCGATCAGGCCCATGTCATTGAGGCGAAAGGACAGCAGTACGGATTTTTTCAGCCATTGATTAACTTTCCAATCGCCAACACCCAAACGCTCAGCCACACGGGCTTGGCCGGAATCCAAAAGCTCGGTGGCTTCTTCGACGGCGTCACGGATTTCGCCYTGGGTGTCCAGACCAACGTTATCGCGGTCTTCCCAAGCAGCATTGATGATGGCTTCAATATCGGTATGGCTCATGAAATTCTCTTATGTCTATGGGTGTAAAGTTAGCGGGAACATAGGGGCTAGAGGCTGTTCTGTCCAGCCTACAAGGCCTTTAACCATGCGACTAAGTCATCGGTTTCGAAATCCACGTGGTTACCTGTGGGCTCTTCCTTAGAGACGCAACACTCTGTTACGGATTTAACCCATACGGTCGACATACCTAAATTGGCTGCGGGCACAAGGTTGCGAGCGATATCTTCGACCATGACGGCTTGCTTTGGATCAAAGCCCAGACGCTTGATCAACAGATCATAAACTTCGGGTTCGGGCTTGGGGATAAAATCGGTGTCGTGGATGTCAAAAATAGCATCAAAATGGTGGGGAATGCCCAAACGGTTCAATACCCGTTCGGCGTGGGGCAAGTCGGCATTTGTGAAAATCACCTTGCGACCGGGCAGGCGGGCAAGGGCTTTGTCTAAGTCCGGGGCCGCAGGGATCAGGGATACATCAATGTCATGCACATAATCCAGATATGGCGCGGGCTTCATATTATGGTTTTTCATCATGCCGCGCAAAGTCGTGCCGTATTTGCGAAAGTATGACTTTTGCACCCGGTGGGCCTCGGTGCGGTTGACGTCTAAAAACTTGGACAGATAGCTGGTCATGCGATGATCGATCTGTTCAAACAGGCCGTACGTTCCGCTATACAGGGTATTGTCCAGATCAAAGACCCACGTTTTGGTGGTGTGTAATAATTTGTCCATGTTGGTCTATAGATGGCTGGCTTCAAGCGATTTGGCAAGGTGGCAATTTAATAAAAATATCCATTTCGAATGCGCCTCTGCGTATGCTAGCTTTAAATAATGGAACAACAACCCGCCGCCGTTAAACCTGTTGCAAAAGCCCCCACTGATTTTCGGGCGGAACGCGATCGCTTTGTGGCCTTGGCGTTTTGTTGGGCGGATTTCCTGTTGGAATTGGATCAGTTTCACGTCATCACCTTTGCGGGTGGCCCGTGGCGAAGCTTGGTGGGCAAAACCGCTAAAGAGCTCAAAGGTATGCCGATCGAAGACTTGGTCTTGCCCGATGACCGGGACTTACTGAACAGCCTGTTGAACGTGGCGCGGCGTCATGGCCGCATCGAAGACGTCAATATTAGGTTCAGCGGCCAAGCCAAAACAAGCATGGAAATCGGCTTTGCGGGCTATTATCTGGAAGATTTAGACAATCATTATTATTTGGCCATGCGGGTATCGCGTACGGCCAGTGCGGGATTGGTCGCGGGCGGCTTGCAACGTGAAGGCGACAGCAAGCTTTTTGATGCAGATTCTTTTGCCGATGTTTTGGGCGGTAAGATTAAATCGGGCGGCACCGACGATAATCAACTGACCTTTATCAACATGCCGGGGCTGGAAAATCTTAAATCCCGCATGAGCGRCGAAGAACAAGCGGACCTCAGCAAAGCCTTGGGCTTGTATCTGCGGGCCAATTCTATCGATGGCGACAGTGCTGCACAAATCGAAGACGGTAAATTTGGCTTGGTGCACGCCAATGATTTAGACATCAGCAGCTTGGAAAGCCAGTTGGCGGGCGTGACCCAGAAACTGGACCCAAAAAAAGTAGGCGTCACAGTTGAATCCGCAACCTTGGACGTTGATGCAAGCAATGTATCCGAAGAAGATTTGGCCAACGGCTTGGTGTACGCCATCAATCAGTTTAAGGATCAAGGCGACGGCAAGTTTAATATGAAAAGCCTGTCGTCCAACCTTTCCGAAATGGTGAAGGATGCGTCGAATAAGGTTGCCACCTTTAAATCCATCGTCGCCAACAAAAAATTCAATCTGGTGTATCACCCGATCATCAACGTGAAAACGGGTGTGGTTCACCATTACGAAGCTCTGACGCGGTTTCAGCCCGGCGTTTCGCCGTTTGAAATCATCACCATGGCCGAAGAAATGGGCTTGATTCCGGAATTTGATCTGGCGGTGGTGCACAAGGGTCTGGAATTCATCAACACCCTGCCGCGCAATTCAAAGACGTCCATTGCGGTGAATATTTCGGGTCAATCCGTGGTCAATGAAATGTACGTGACGGAACTCCATAAAATTCTAAGAGACAATAAGTGGGCCAAAGGTAAATTGCTGTTTGAAATTACAGAGTCCGCTAAAATGGACGATTTGGAACAGGCCAATAATTTCATTCAAAGCTTACGGTCCGAAGGCTATCATGTGTGTCTGGATGATTTTGGCGCGGGTGCAGCTAGTTTTGGGTATTTGATGGCGCTGGAAGTTGACGTGGTCAAATTGGACGGCCCGGTGGTCAAGGACGCGCAAAGATTTGTGCGTGGTAAGGCTCTTTTGGAATCCATGGCAACCTTGTGCAAAAACCTAGGCATCGAAACCATTGGCGAAATGGTCGACAATAAAGAAGGCCTCGATTTTGTCCGAAAATGCGGCATTGATTATGCTCAGGGTTATTTGTTTGGCGAACCGAACGCGGATGTGAATGCGTTTAACATGGGGAAATACGCCCACTTGTTCCCGAACGCTTCCAAAAAATGGTGACGCTTAAATAGAGTTTTGCTTATATTCCCTTGCGAAGCTCTAAAAAGAAGCGTATGTACCCGTTATCAAAACAGGCAGCCAAGATTTGGCGGCCTTGAATTCTTGTGAGAGTTCAAAAACAGGACGTGCGAGCGCTGCGTCCATACTGAGACCGCGCTTGTAGTGATCCGGAAATAAAAATTAAACACAGAAAGAAAATTTATGACCAATTTTAAAGCCCTCGGCTTGATCGAGCCGCTTATGCGCGCTGTTGAAAAGGAAGGGTATGAAAACCCAACACCTATCCAAGCGCAATCTATTCCCGCACTTTTAGAAGGCCGCGATGTTTTGGGCGTGGCCCAAACGGGCACCGGAAAAACAGCAGCGTTTGTTTTGCCGATCCTTCACCGCATGAGCGAAGAAAATATTTTACCGTCGCGCAAAACCCCACGCGCGCTGATTTTGGCCCCGACCCGCGAACTGGCTATTCAAATTGGCGAGAGTGTGCGGGTTTATGCTCGACACCTGCAAATTAAATGCACGGTGGTTTTTGGTGGCGTGCCTTTGCCGCGCCAAGCCAAAGCCCTGAACGATGGCATTCAAATTTTGGTTGCCACACCGGGCCGTTTGATGGACCTGATGAACCAAGACAAAGTGC
>NVTL01000081.1 GCA_002401565.1 Rhodospirillaceae bacterium | reverse complement strand
CGGTGTTGTCGTCCCATTTGATTTCTCCTTACTCAGTCTATGAATAAGCCAAAATCCTCTCATTGAACATGGACCACTTTTCGGGGGGCACGCCACACCCCCTTTGCCGTTAAAAAATCAAACCCAAGTCTTTAAAGCGCAAAGAGAAGGCTTGATGGTTAAGCCCCTCGCCCCTCTACATTGGCATAAGGGCACATTGAGTGAGGTGAGTGAGTGAGTTGAGTGAGGAGACTGGAGCCTATAGCTCTCTCCCCCTCATGGCACCTCTACTACAGAGGAGCGTTTAACATTTCTGCGCGGGCAACGACAAATTTTTGACGCAAAAAAGCCGCCTGATTTACATCAGGCGGCTTTTTTAGATTACTGAGCGTTTGATTAGAAGAGGTAGCTTACGCCAACCTCTAGATCATGTTGCGTCATGGACAGATTAATTTCTTCCACATGGTTGGCATTATTACCATTAATGTTGGCATCAAAAGCATGCGTATAAGCCATATTCAACATCAAATTCGATGTTAACTTATATGTACCACCAAAGCTGAGGTGTGTATCAACCACGGCTGGAGCCAAAATATTGAAGAGCGTTTCACTGCTATGAAAAGCCGAACTGTTGTGGCTGACGCCCGTGCGTAACGTCAAAGCATCGTCATAATCGTATGAGGCGCCAATTTTAATGATATCCAAATCATTCCAACCAAAGCCAACACCTTCAGAACCACCAAGTGAGTTACTGTTCCGGGTACCACCTGCATTCTGATTGAATGGGGTAACATTAACGAGCGTATTGGAAATCGCAGCAACTCTGCTATAGAAAATACGCTGAATATCTGTTGAGATCGTCAAGTCACTTGTTGCCTTGTACGTTAGGCCCAAGCTAACTGTTGGGGGAATATCAAAGTCACCTTTATCAGCAAACAGTCCGGCGTACTTGTCAAACTTTTGCATCTCCATACGGCTTTGAGCCATGGCACCAACTGTAATTTTATCGGTGAATTCACCCAGATACCCCAAACGAAGACCATAACCATAGGAATAGTCATAACCGTTGTCTGTTAATTTGCTTGGATCCGATGAAATCGCTCCAAATCCTTGAAGGCCAGTGGCTTTAAAGCGCTGAGCTACAACTGTCGGTGTAATACCAAAGGAATGTTTGTCGTTAATTTTTTTAGCATACGTGGCGCCCAAGAAAAGCTGAGCCAAATCAATGCCCGTACGACCATTTGTACCACCAGAAAAAACGGTCGTTGCATAGTTTGTGTTCATACCACCGTTTGCGCTCAAAGTAACACCAAGTGAATAATCACCTTGGTCAAAGTTCACGCCAAACGAAGGGATGATAAAGAGCTTGCTTGCACTTTCAGCATCAGGATCAGCAATAAAATTAGCCGCTGGATTTTCACCCCTTGTTCTATAAGAACGCAGAGGAGAGAAGAAAGAAACAGCACCATCAACACGGTTGCCGAGCTTGACCATACTGGCTGGGTTTTTCATGGCGGACTGAGTATCCAAAGCCAAGGCAGTACCAACGCCAGCCATACCCTTAGAAGCAGTACCATAACCGTTGGCGAAGTAACCTTCTGTGGCTTGAGCGGAACCCGCTACAACCAAACACAAAACTGCCGGCAAGATTGTTACGCCAGACAATAGGTTAAGTTTCAATTTCTTAGTCATCTTAATGAGTTCCCCTCAAAAGTTTCGTATGCTGTTCAAACAAACAGCGTCATAAACTGGTTAAGCGCATAAAACTTAAAGAAAACCGCCTCCCGGGGGATTTGTTTAAGCCAGATACTTGGTGAAAAAGATCACTCCCGAAACCACACCAGAATCTATACGCAAGTATATTATGACAATGATATAGCATAACCACGGTCAAAACATGTAGTAATACTGTACCACGGGTAAAAAACATTCATTTTAAGAATACTTAAGCTCAATCCGTATAACAATTATAAGGTACACTTCCCCTTTCGCTCCTCGTGTTAAACCACCAGTATTTAAAAGCTTTCTATGATTATATTTTTCACGCTTTTGTCTCATGAGATTATTTAATAAATCAATTTCTCACGGCTTACTTGCAATGCTAACTTTGACCTACTCCTGATTAAGGAGGTATTTACGTATTGTTTTACAACTCCTCGACTTCACGGCATACTCTTGGTTCAACATTCATGCCACCAAGGGGACCATAAAATGCCAGGAGCCTATGCTCATCTATCGCTTATAAATATTGCCCATGAATTGGCGGGGCGTCGAGCCGATGTTCCTGAAAACGTGATGATTGCCACCGGGGACAACTTGCAATTTTGTGAACTGGGTGGCATCAGCCCTGATTACCCCTATCTGGACATCCTTGATGGCGACGCCGCCTCTTGGGCTGATTTGATGCATTACATCAAAACAACAGACATGCTTAAACAAGGCGCCTTGCTGGTCGGCAAAATGACCGGAAATAAACAATCAAAATGCCTAGCTTGGCTTTTGGGATACGCCGCCCATGTGGCCGCAGACGTCACCATTCACCCCATTGTTGAACTTAAAGTTGGCCCTTACGAAGACAATCAAAGGGATCACCGTATCTGTGAAATGCATCAGGACGCCTATATTTTTGACACCCGCATGAACTTAGGGAAAATTGGCCTCGCCGAACATTTGGACAAAGAAAACAATGGCATTCGCGCCTGTCACAGGCCCGATGACGAACACCGCATTGATGCCGCTTTGTTTGAGCTGTGGGATGCCATGTTAAAAAAAGTGCACCCCAACATTCACCGTCAAAACCCACCAGACATCGATTCTTGGCATGCTAAATTTGGCCCCATTGTCGATACCATCGAAGAAGGCAGCGCCCTGCCCGCTTTTGCCCGCCATGTGGCCGTGGACTTAGGGTTGGTTTACCCAGAACCCGGTGAAGTCGATAAAGCTGAATATATTGAAAATCTAGAAACCCCCGAAGGCCCCCTGCCGTACGACACCATATTTGATCGCGCCTGCACAAACGTTGTCGATTTGTGGGTCAAAATAGGTCACGACGTCAAAGCGGGTGAAATCGACCAATTGGCCGATCTGAAGGCTTGGAATTTAGACACCGGACGCGACCAAAACGATGCTCTGGTTTTTTGGACTTAAAAGGAACGATTTATGCGCCCCTTACTGATAAAAACAACAGCCCTATTTTTCGTATCGATCATGGCGTCCGCTTGTTTTCACACCGGTTCGACGGACGAAGAAACCATGTTGGGCTTAGCCTCGGCTCTGACCAAGGTCTCTGCCGCCACGAATTCTGCTGTACGCTATAAACATCCACCCGCCGATTTAAAAGACCGCGCCCTTCTGGATTTTGCCACGGCCCACAACCCGAGCCTGCTTAATAAATTCGAAGGCTATGTTTTAAAGGCCCGCCAAAGCGGCAAATCTTCATCCGTCTTGGTATGTGACGAACAAGGCAAAACAGCTTTGATCGAAGACACAGGCTGCACCGCCAAACTGGACGTGCATTTATGGCAAAGTGATCCGTTGAAGGCTTGCGAATATGATCTTGATATTAAGGCGGTGTGCAAAGCACCTTAAACGGGCGGAACATTTCGTTTGGTGCCGTCTTCGTTCAACGCCACAAAAACAAAGTCGCCTTCGGTCACTTTGATTTCATCCAGTTTTGGTCCATCGCGGCGATGCGCCCAAGCCTGTACATGAATGGTGATCGAAGTTTTACCGACTTTGCGCACATCAGCGTAACAACACAATACATCACCAACAAAAACCGGATGGTGAAATTCCATGGCGGTGATGGCAACGGTCGCGATGCGGCCTTTGGCCCGGTCGCTGGCGGTAATGCCGCCCGCGATGTCCATTTGCGCCAATAACCACCCGCCAAAGATATTGCCGCCGGTGTTTAAATTCGCGGGCATCGCCAATTGCCTTATGGCCAATTCGCCCCGTGGTTTCGATTCGCTCATTTTTAAAAAGTCTCCAAACGCATTATTGCGTATATGTTGAGGTAATTTATGCTAAACACTACCAAATGAAGGTTGCTGTACGCTACCTACAATTTTACTATAAACTAACAAAACTGTATTTAATTTTGATGTGAGCTTTCATGAGCGACCTATTTGGGGACAATGCGCCCAAACCTGAACCCGTTAAGCCTGAACCAGCGGAAGCCCAAAAAGCGCCGCCGAAAAAAGTCGTGGCCGCAAAGCCCGCGCCTAAACCCGCGCCTGCGCCCACTCCTAAGCCTGTGAAAAAGGTTGGGGGCGACAGTTATTCTGCGGCCGACATCGAAGTTCTCGAAGGCTTAGAACCCGTTCGCAAACGCCCCGGCATGTATATCGGCGGCACAGACGAACACGCCTATCACCATTTGGCCGCGGAAATCATCGATAACTCTATGGACGAAGCCGTTGCGGGTCATGCCTCGGTCATTGATGTTATTTTAGAACCCGGCAATCGCCTGATCGTCAAAGACAACGGGCGCGGCATTCCGGTCGATCCTCACCCAAAATTTAAGGATGTCTCGGCCCTTGAGGTAATTTTCACCACCTTGCACGCCGGCGCTAAGTTCGGCGGCGGCGCGTACGAGACGTCTGGCGGACTGCACGGTGTTGGGTCCAGTGTCGTCAACGCCCTGTCCAGCCTGTTGATCGTCGAAGTCGCCAAGGACAAACAGCTGTATCAACAGACTTTTTCCCGTGGCAAACCAACGTCCAAGCTTGAAAATTTAGGCCCCATCAACAATCGACGCGGCACCACCGTCACCTTTATTCCCGATACGGATATTTTTGGCACCCGCGTGAATTTTCGCCCACACACCTTGTTTCGCCTTGTGCGGTCAAAGGCGTATCTGTTTCGCGGCGTAAAAATCCGTTGGACGTGCGACCCGTCTCTGCTCAAAGGGTCCGAAGAGAAAAACACCCCTGAAAAGGCCGAATTGCACTTTCCGGGCGGGCTTGCCGATTATGTGGCCGAAGTGCTGAAAGAACGCCGCACGGTCACGCCGCGCCCGTTCGAAGGCCAAGCCGATTTCACCGACGGCCCCGGACGGGTTGAATGGGCGATTGCCTGGCCCATGGATGAAGATGGGTTTTTAAATTCATACTGTAACACCGTGCCCACACCACAAGGCGGCACCCATGAATCTGGTTTAAAGAGTGCTCTGGCAAAAGGCATTCGCGCCTATGCCGACTTGATCAATGCCAAAGGTGCGGCAAAAATGACCGGCGATGACCTGTTGGGCGGGGCCGCGATTATGTTGTCGGCGTTTATTCCCGACCCGCAATTTCAGGGCCAAACCAAAGATAAACTGTCCACCCAATCTGCCACCAAACTGATCGAAAACACGGTTCGCGATCGTTTTGATTTGTGGCTATCGTCTGACCCCAAAGCCGCAAACGCTTTGGTTGAGTGGGCGATTGAACGCGCGAACCTGCGCATGCGGCGCCGCATGGACCAAGAAACCAAACGCAAGTCCGCGACCAAACGATTGCGCCTGCCGGGCAAGCTGTCCGATTGCAGCCAAAACAGTTCCAAAGGCACCGAGATTTTCATCGTCGAAGGAGATTCCGCTGGCGGGTCTGCCAAGCAAGCCCGTGACCGTAAAATTCAGGCCATTTTACCCCTGCGTGGTAAGATCTTGAACGTTGCTTCGGCCACCCAAGAAAAGCTTAAAGCCAACGTCGAACTTAGCGATCTGACCGAGGCTTTGGGCTGCGGCACCCGCAAGACCTTTAACTTAGAAGCCTTGCGCTATGAAAAAGTCATCATCATGACCGATGCGGACGTGGACGGGGCTCACATCGCAGCCCTTCTCATGACGTTCTTCTTTAAAGAAATGCCAAAACTCATTGAAAACGGACACCTTTACATCGCCCTTCCGCCGCTGTTTAGGATATCCCAAGGGGCCAAGGTCGCCTATGCGCGCGATGATGATCACAAAGAAGAATTGATGAAAACCACGTTCTCTGGACGGGGAAAAATCGAAATTAGCCGCTTTAAAGGCCTTGGTGAAATGCCTGCGGCTCAGCTGAAAGAAACCACAATGAAACCGGCCAACCGCACCCTGCTCCGGGTCACGGTGCCAACGGGTCACGGCGAAGAAGATTGGGACGATATCCGCGATACCGAAGAACTAGTAGAAAGCCTGATGGGCAAAAAACCGGAACTTCGTTATGCCTATATCCAAGAACACGCGCGCTTTGTTGTCGACGTGGATATTTAAGGCCCAACACGGATGAAAACAAACTTTACATTAGGTGAGTTTTTTTGTGGCCCCGGCGGCATTGCTTTGGCGGCTATGACGTGTAAAGACGTGCAAGATCAGCACGGAAAAACCTATTCGATTTCGCCCCTATGGGCGACCGATTACGATAAAAGCACGTGCGAAACCTATAGCCAAAACATCCACCAAAAATCTTTGGCCGAAGACGAAAATGTCATCCATGCCGACATTCGCACCCTTGATATAGCGGGTTTGAAAAAATGCGATGGATTTGCCTTTGGCTTTCCGTGCAATGATTTCAGCATCGTCGGCGAAAGCAAAGGCTTGGACGGTGAATTTGGACCGTTATTTTCGTACGGCGTGCAATATCTGAAAAAGCATCAGCCCCAGTGGTTTGTGGCCGAAAATGTCGGGGGTTTAAGCAGTGCAAATGCCGGGTCGGCCCTTGGGCTGATCTTAAAGGAACTGTCCAATAGCGGGTACAAACTGGTGCCGCACCTGTACAAGTTCGAAGACTATGGCGTGCCGCAAGCCCGTCACCGCATCATCATTGTCGGCCTTCGCAACGACATCGACAAAACATACCGGGTTCCCGCACCGTCTCACCTGAACAAACGGCGCACCTCAAAACAGGCTTTGACCATACCGCCCCTGCCTCATGACGTCCTGAACAACGAAAGAACCAATCAGAACAAACGGGTTATCGAACGGTTGAAACATATCAAGCCGGGCAAAAATGCATGGTCCGATGACATCCCCCAACATTTACGGTTAAACGTGAAGGGCGCAAAGCTCAGCAATATTTATAAAAGGCTGGACCCAAACAAACCCGCCTATACGGTCACGGGCAGCGGCGGCGGCGGCACCCACATGTATCATTGGGCAGAACACCGCGCGCTGACCAACAGAGAACGCGCGCGCCTGCAAACCTTCCCCGATTCTTACGCCTTTGTCGGCGGCAAAGAAAGTGTGCGAAAACAAATCGGCATGGCAGTCCCGCCTAAGGGTATGAAAGTCATCTTCACCGCTTTGCTGAATACTTTTGCCGAAAAAGAATATGCATTGATTGAAAATAACATTGAGTTTTAAGGCGACAGATCTTCAATATTCAATATGAAATAAACCATCACTCAAAAACCTGTCGTTGTACCAGTTTAGGAACATCAGCCTCATAGACAATTTCATTGATTGTCACATGGCAGGATAAGCCTTTCATATCAAACTTAACCTCATACTCATGATTTTCTTTAAATAAATAACTAAATTCTACCTGACATATCAGAGGCAATACGAGCGTCTCTTCACCATAAAATATCCCCTCAAACTTCTTTTGGGCGGAAATGCGGAGCTCTTTTGATGCGCCCCCCGCATAATCATTAAATGGAATATTTAAGTTTCTGATTGAATCTTCGGATAATTTGGGGTCCCGCAATCTTAGAATTGTCGCATAATCGAAATAACCATCCCCCGTTTTCTGATGGACCATGGAAAGTGTGAAAAAGCCCTTTTGCGCTGTCACAAAGCGGACATTGCTCAATGGACCTTCGGTTGGTTCAACATAATTGACCGATGCACACCCCGTTAACATCAGCCCAAACAAAATCAAAACAGGCGTCAGTTTAAAATTCGACATTAAGTAATCCTTAAATCCACATAAATACATGTAATAACCATACAGAGATTGCACAAACATATATACAAGTAATGAATATTAAAAAAATCAGATTTAACGCTATTTATTGTGATTTAGGAAATTAATGACCATAAATGATCAGATTTTGCACGGAAGATGACCTTGCTTTCGATGAGCGGCACTTGATATTTTAGAGTGTCCCTTGCTTGATTGGCATGCTAAAATATCCGCTCTTATCAACGCACGTGTTTTCGTCAGGGGTATTAACGTGACTAATTTTCAAAAAGCCAGACTGTATTTGATCATCTTTGCTGGCGTTGCCGCTTTTGGAGCGCTTGCGTTTTTAGGCTTGGCTTATGGGCTTAAGGCTAACTAAGTTAGCTTAACAGCACCCACTCCCACATTTAGCTCTGGGTAATTTTGATGGGCCGTCTTCGCGGCGCAAAATTGCGTACATGTTGTCCGATGTGGGCAAGGTATACGTGATTCCGTAATGCACGCCAAAGCCGGCTTTCATGGCCATCTTTTTCAAGCTTTTGGGCGTGAAGTAATTCAAATGATCGGGATATCTGAACCCACACCATTTATTGCCCATGACCATGCGATTCCAGCACCCGTAATTGGGCACTTTGATGATGGCCACGCCACCGGGTTGAAGCACGCGGTAAATTTCGCGCAGCACCGGAAGCGGGTTCATTTCATGTTCCAAATAAGACCGCAACGTGGCGGCTGAAAAATAGCCGTCTGGAAAGCTTCTGAGCCCCGCCAAGGTCGGTGCATTTACACACGCCCCACCAGATTGGGAAAAGCGTTCATGGGCGGATTTAGCAAGGTCTGTCGAGACCTCAACACCAAAAGGCACAAAGCCCGGTGTCAGGTTGTTCATTTGCCCGCCATCACCGCATCCGGCATCAATCACGTTGCCGGGCTTGGCCCACGCATCCAACATTAAATTCATTTGCTTGCGCGGCAACAGGTGCATGCGCATGCGGGTCAGTTTGCTGGCTTTATAGCCCATGGGGCGCAGGTCGGCGCGGCGTTGTTCTTCGACTTTGGTGGTGGTTTCCCAGCTGAGCTCTTCGAACAATTTGGCGTAATCGGGGCCTTTGTCGATGTACGTAAATCCGCACGACGCGCAGTCTTTAATGGTCCACACATCGTAACTGTATTCGTTATCGATCTCGCCAGAATTATCGCGTCCACATAACGGGCAGTCACGGTGCAAGACCTGAACAGTGCCGAGGTTTTTCGACTTTACTTCAAATATTTTGACGTCGTTCAAAGTCCCGTATCCTCATCCACGCCCAACATGATGTTGAGGTTTTGCACACACGATCCAGAAGCACCCTTGCCAAGGTTGTCCAGCAACGCCATGACCACGGTTTGACCGTCGGCTTCACAAACATGCAATTTTAATTCGTTGGTGCCGTTCAAGGCCTGGGGCTCTAACCGCAGCATATCATTGGCTTTTACAACACTGACAAAACGGCTTGCGTCATAATGTTTGGCCAGCGCGTCAAAAACCGCCGAGGCATCTGCAAACAATGGCAATTGCACGATCATGCCTTGGGCAAAATTACCAACACTGGGCACCATGATGGGCCGAACCTTCAGGCCGCCGTGTTTTTGAATTTCCGGCACGTGTTTGTGGGCCAACGTCAGTCCGTACACAAAAAAGGGGGTGTCTGAGTCTGTACCGCCTTCGAAATCGGCAATCAACGGCTTTCCACCACCGGAATAGCCGGAAATGGCGTTGATCGACAGACCTTGATCCGCATCAATCAACCCGCCAAAAATCAACGGTTGCAGCATGGATATAGACGCCACGGCGTAACAACCGGGGTTTGACACCCGTGTTGCGTTGCGAATGATCTCGCGCTGGCCGAGGCTAAGTTCAGCAAAGCCATAGGCCCAATTGTCCGCAACCCGGTGGGCCGAACTGGCATCGATGATTTTGACGTTGGTATTGGTGACCATGGCAGCGGCCTCAACAGCAGCGGCATCGGGCAGGCACAAAATCGCCACGTCAACGCTGTTCAACATATCGGCACGAGCACCAGCGTCTTTTCGGACCTCTTCGGCCAAAGTCATGAGTTCAATATCATCCCGATTTTCCAACCGAGACTTGATTTGCAGGCCCGTGGTTCCCACCGCCCCATCAATAAATATCCGTGCCGTCATGTTCTTAATCCTTATATCTCTGTCTTGATTAAAGGACCGCACAGACTTTCGCAAGGAAACATCCGTTTTATGTCTATTCTATTTGGGGAAATTCTTTAAACAACAAAGCCCTGATGGGTTTTGTGTGGAACAGGCACAGGCTTTGTTTTTGGTTTGATCCATGACGTATTTTTTGATGGCGGGGTCCGCCAAAACGTCTCGGCGGGTCACACCAAAGCAATAACAGAGCGTTGCCGCGCCCGTTGCATCCTTTTGCCCGACCGGGGTGCGCACATCGCCCTGCCCGGCTTGCCAGCCGTCATCGGCAAAATACACCACATCACAGGCCGCATCATCGCAAAAGAAATAACGGCGGTCATGAAAGCCCAGCTCCCACGGTTGTTTGATGTGCTGATTAAGAGTGCTCAGCGCCACTTCATTACAATTTCCACCATGGCTGGGGCATGGTAATTTTTTGGGCTGAGTTTTGGGTGTTGAGGAACAGCAACTGTGAGAGTCTTCAGTCATTTTCTAAGTCCGTTTTGCAAGTATGGGGCTTTTTACGAAGATACAACCCATACCCCGCTATGCCCATAAAAATCGCCATACTGGGAAGCAAAACCCAATCCAACCACGCTAGCGAAGCCGACAGCCCGGCCACGCCCAAAACAATCACCAAGGCCGGGGTAAAACAGCAAACGGCGGCAATCCCCGTGCCGATTAATCCCGTCTTTAAAACAGTCTTATCTTTCATAAGATTCACACCTTTAAGGGCCAAGGTCTTTAAGGGCCAAGGGCTTTAAGACCTAAGATTTTCTGTTTTTGATCACCGCAAACAAGGCAAAGCCAAATATGCCCCCAACCGTCACAAAAATCTGTGCGGCTAATAACTCATTCGTCACAAGGCTGATAAAGGTTATCAAAAAACTGACAACCGTGAGAATTTTTAGGAAATTGACCAAGGATATACCGAGCGAAAGATACAATACGTGCAAAACGCCGGATATAATTTCAAGCATCAGCTCCCCTCACTTAACTGACACCAAAGCCCATCATGCGTTCAAGTTCATTGAAGACATTTATGAAATATTGTTTTCGGTCCTCAGAAAGGTCTTTGCCACCGACTTCGATGGCTTCGACAAACGCACGTTTGCCCATTTGCATATGCTCTGTCGTTAAACCGAGGTCTTTGTGTTTTTTACCCAGTGTTTCTAAGTAAAACAGCAACTGAGCATCCCCGAATTCCCAATGCCCGATGCTCATCAAAGCTGATGAAAACATCTGTTTTTGAGCCTCAGTGCTTTCAAACATGGCTTGCGTTTCTGGCATAATTTCAAACAAGATCTCATAGAACTTGTCCGTGGCCAAAACGTGGTCAATTTGAGCGATACTCATTTAAAATCCAGTGCGAAAAAATCATCGTTACAACTATACTTCGCACAAACTACAATAAAGTGACTCAATCGTAAATAAAGTTTATACTTCCGTGCATTAGAAACCTCATTAGTATTATAAAAAGAATAAAAGGGGCTACGCTGGATGAATTACAAGTGCAGAAGCACATCCGCACTTTTGTGGAGGACACGAATAATAAAAATACCCGGTTCCTCAATTTTATAGAAAATTATGTGCGATTTGTGATTGTATTGACGATATCCTTTGCGGATATAATCAATGCATTTACCAAGCTTAGGGTTTTCTGAAAGTCCCATAAAACATTCGTCCATGTCGTTGTGATAACTTCGAGCTTGCTTCACCCCAAATTGATCAAGGGTATATCGGGCGATATTCAACACATCGGATTTGGCTTGTTTTGAGAGGCTGAATTTAGGCATTTTTACTCAAATGCAGTCTTTCCACTTCCTCCCAAATATCTTCCATGGTGTCAGAGGTTCGACCACTCTGCTCGCCTTCGATTAACAAAGTGCGCAGAGCCTCCAGATTACCCTGATCTTTACGGATCAAATCACGAATATATTCGCTGTCATTCCCATATTTACCAGAAGCAACCTGCCCCTTAACCCAATCGTCCATTTGGTCAGTAATGGTGATGGTCTTGCGCGTCATAGACATGGTGGAGACTCCTTTTACGCATCTTTCGTATGATATTATCATACTCAAAGAATAAATAACAATTTCCCCACGGAAAAATTAAGGTAGCCCCCCTTATTCAGCTACACCGAAATCAATTTACTCTGACCTCTGAATAGCCCCCAGTTTACTAGACGCCTTGAGCCTTCAATTTTTGTTGGTCTTCAAAATCTATTGGCGACAACATTCCGTTGTTACCATGCTTTCTT
>NVTL01000080.1 GCA_002401565.1 Rhodospirillaceae bacterium | reverse complement strand
GGGGGCTGGATCATACCTGCACCATCACAGCATTACCATTGCCAAAGTGGTAACCTTTTACTCCGGAATCGTGGTCCCTTTTTACGCCGTCATTGACAAAGCAGCTTCCATTAGCTTCGAAATTGTAATTGCATTTGGCTTCAGACCCTTTGCGGCTTCCGTCTTGAGAGAGACAGTGATGTCACCTACAGAAAGGTCCGCTCCACGAACCGTCATGCTGTCTGCCTTCTTTGCATAGACGCCGGATTGTTTGAATGCTTGCTCTAAGATGTGTTCAAAGTTTTCTTTCTTTAGGTATGTCGAACTGGAGGCATGGTGGGCCGCTAGTCTCATGGCAAAGTACTCGAATGCCTGTTGTGTTAGGAAGTCATCGCGCAGTTGTTGACTGATCTGTTCGTCGGCAAAGCGTTGAATGATGGCATGTACCACACCGACTTGAAGAGGAGTAAGGCGGTGAAGCAACTCAATTACATCTTCAATGTCGGGTTGGGTGCAAGCCCCCGTGTTGTTGTCGTCCATTACAGTCCCCTGTTTATTATTACTCTGACCGTGAAAACCACGATAGCTGAAATGTAGAGCGGGTTTCTAGGTTTTTCTGAGCATCCGGATAGGTTTGATGCCCCGTAATTATGGTCAACGCGGGTTTAAGGTCGGCGTTGAAGAGCAGATTGAAAGCATCTTCGATCCCCGCGTCATGGCAACATAAAGGTTGCGAGCGTTTAACCTGTTAGCATTGAGAATGACAGCCACTTCAGCCTCAAGCCCCTTTAAAAGAAGCGTGCTGCCAACAGCACGTTTGGGCAATGGTCGTCCGATTAGTCGATTTTGCTCTCGCATTTTGATTGCCGTTTCGTAGAAGCTAAGACCATCTGGGCCATCACATAACTGTAGTGCCTTTATGCAGGCTGTTAAAACCGCAGGACGGAACCGTCGCACACCGCCCTCYTTGCTAATCTCAACAAGCAAATCTCTAGCTGTACTATATAGAGGGGTTTGGGTAAATGTGAGTGCTACACGCTCTACATCTGACGGGGCTTTGCGTGCGGTGCCACGGGCGAGCGACTGGACACGGCGAACTAGGTCAGCAGCACCTACATTGGTCATGACACTTTGAGCAAATTGAGCCAATCGCTCCAACGCATCGGGTGCGCTAAGGTTCAGGTTGCGTGCGAAGAAGACAAGGTCCTTTAGGTCCACAGCCTCAACAGTAACAGCACCGGGTGTCTGACTGGCAAATTTGCGTTGGCTATCGGGGCTAGTGCTATCGCCAATAATTAGGACGCAACCATCACCATTTGGCGGTGCCACCCTTGCTGCCATTAAACATCTTTGATGGTCCTGCGTACCGTCAAGTTCCACCCAGTTCACAGCGGCAGGTGAAGCTCTGAGGTCAATGGGTTCGCCAAGCAATAACTTGCGGCGCACTTCAAGAAGCCAATCACCTAACGGCGCAGAAWTAGCGTTAATCCATCGCCATGGCGTAGACAGTTCGCCAGCTAATGGAAAGTAGGTGCACACATCCTCATCCCATCTTGCAAGGCCATCAGCACCAAAACCAAAAATCGCCTGCATAGGGTCACCTAACACACATGTCGGCAATGTCTGGGCAGCGTAAGCTACGACTGCATGCTGGCGAGTTGAACAGTCTTGGTATTCGTCAACAATGAGCCGAGAATAACTGGCAGCGAGGACATCTTTCACATGCCCTGTTTTCAAGAGGTTGATGGCTGCAACACGTATGTTCGGATAGTCAGTGCCTGGGTTTGATAACATAAGAATAACAGGGTCAACTTCGCTTCTCATTGGAAAGGTTGAAATCAGCCGCATTGCCCATCCGTCAATCGTGGACAAGCGATAGGATTTTGAAGGTACACCAATGCGGTCAAGACGCCAGCGCAGAGCCACAACCCCGGCATTGGTATGTGTAAGCACCAAAATTGGCTTGGCATCAGAGTGCCGCGTTAGAGCCTCGGCAATGAGGTGTGTTTTCCCACACCCTGCTGGTGCGGTTACAGTACCACGGCCAATTGCGAGAAGGTCAATATCAGCCATCAGCAGAGGTCACCCAAGTAAGGATATTGCCAATAAGAGTTTTAAAAGCAGGGTCACTGTTAGCAAGGTCTGGGCCAACGATGTCCCGCCCTACACCTTCCATCCACGAAACGGATTTGAACCACCCTGCCTTTCTTCTGCGAGATGCCTGACCGAGTATTTGGCGGCTCTGAGGGCCGATGTCACCAAATGCAACGTCAGCCCGAATGGATGCTAGGGTTTGGGCATTATTGGAGACTGATTTAATATGCTGGTCAATGAGTTCATCACCATGCAATTCGACAGCACGGTTAATAAGCTTCTGAACGCCATCATTGGTTAAACTCATGAACAGTTCGTCTTCAAGAGCACGGCCCGCCTGCCATGCGACAACCGTTCCACCATTCGCGATAAAGGTATTTTCCATGGCTTCATTTGGTTGCTGATCACTATCTCTGACTATGGCGGTCCGATAACCTAAGGCTTGGAATACAGTAGCCCGCTTGTATGGTTTATCAGCCTCACCACCACCACAATCCACAAGCGCCGCACCATAAGCATTGATGGATTTCCCTGCGGTTGCCGTCCAGTATTGATCGATCCCACGGATAAGACCGACTTCGCTTGCCCCTTCGCAGATAATGACGGAAGGTGCGAGAAAAGCGTCAGGGTACAGACGAATGGCACTCTGAATATCATTTGTGGTGCCTACAACTTGGATGTCATGCTTTTCCGCATTCTGTCTTATAACGTATAACTGATTTCCAGATAGTTCTCGCAATGCAACGGGGGAGTGCGTTGTCATAAAGACCTGTAGCGGAGGCTCGACGTCCTTTGCACCTAAGGAACTTAAAAGTCGAATGATCCGGTGCGGCTCTAATCCATACTCAAGTTCATCAATCAGAATGRTTGTGGATTGGTCGGCTGCTTTTTTCTGAAGGCCTGCGATAAGGAGGCGTGTCGAACCAGTGCCAAGTCCACGTAGGGGAATTCCATCATGGTCGTGAAGTGAAATTGATCCACCACTGAATGAAACTGAATACGCATCCAGCATTGCTTTCACGGTTTCCCCAGTTTGAATACCAAGCGCCTTAGCTGTGGCTGCCACAGTATCCAATGTTTCGTTAAGTTGGTCGTTATCTTCATTATCAAATGCGGCACGGGCGTCGCGTGCTGCCTTCACCATTACCGCAGAAGCATCAGCCTGTTCTTCTGAAATACGATTGAGCACGGAACCGCGACGCCAGCTTAGATGATGGTCAGAGGTTACTCCGAGCCGTGTCGGCGCTAGGCGAACACGATCACTCCAACTAAGGCTTCGTGATACCCCTTGCGCTTCGGCACGTTCCGATACCAACGTCCATGATGGTTCCAAATCACTCTCAATGCTGAGCCTGATGGTCAACACGGTTTCGGCATTTACTTCCGGTTCGTCTTCAATCAGTCCTGATTGTACGTTGAAACTTCTGACATACATGCCGTAGGCATCAAGGCTCTTTAGGCTGTCATCGAGTTCGCCGATAGTCACTGAAACCTTGATAGGCTCATCAATGTTCAACTGATGAAAATCGGCATCCGTGAATTGGATATTGCGTCGTGCTCCAAGGCAATAGTCAAGGGCATCAAGAATGGTGGACTTTCCGCTATCGCCGGGACCAATGATGCAGTTTGTTCCGGGGGATGGGAGCCATGCTAATTCCTTGATCGCACGAAAGTTCTCAATCTCAATGTGTCGAATTCGAGCCATCACCGCACTCCTTTGCAATAGCGACATTGTAAGGCCTTACACAAAGACACGCATACAGCGTTTGGTCAACACCAATCCAAGATGAGGTGCCTTCTCCCTTCCCTTTGAAAGCATTTACCTTTAACGTATCCCACGGAACCAAGACGCATGGTTCTGGGGCTTTGAATACCCCTTAACGAGCGGTCGTCACTGACCGTTAATAGTGGCACTTCTGACTTTAGGGTCGGGGTGCCTATGGTTATACAATAGGTCCTTGGCTAAAAGCCGTAGGGGCCGTCTCGTTACGGTTATTCAAACACCCCGATCACCAGTAGGTATTGCCATCTTCCAACGGGCGCGTTGAGAAGTTTGGCTCCGGGGAAATGACTTATCATGAAATCAGAAAATGGATCGCGCCTGAAACGTGGTGCGCGGATTGTCGGTTGGCTTTTACTTACGGGCTTTATCACCTACGCGGCATCGGCGGCTTTTCCTATGGCGATGTCCATAATTACGACGATCCTACCGTTCATTTTGGTCGTCATGCTGGTTATACCGCCCAAGATGGTTTTGCGATCTCGAAAGATCGTTCTGGTCCTCTTGGCGATTACCCTTATGGGGGCTTATCAGGCCAGTGCAGGGATCAAAATCCAAGAAGAAGAGAAGCTCGCCAACCTCAAGGTTTTCAGCCCCGAAGCTTATGTCGATAAACTTAAGTTCTTGGGTCGCAATGATGAGTGGTTCGCGGCCTTGAAGGATATTCGCCCCAAAGAATATGCCGCTGAAAAAACCCGTCGAGATGAAATCACCCAACTTCACCAAGCCCGAAAAGTTGCACAAGAACGTAGTGATCGCATAAGACAGTTATATGCAGACGCCAATGACAAAGGTCGAAACGGCCTAGACCTCAAGGCACAGGATTTTGCAGGGACATGGAACTTATCTGTTTCAGAGGGTCGCCTGCACTGTGAACATGGCCCCATGACGAATGGCAAGCCAAGACCTCTCGTGTTGCTGGATGCCGGGGGGCAAAGTTATGGCATCAACGGCGTGGCAATGAGCAATGGTTATGCTGATGCCCGAACATTGTTGGCGGGTGGTGCCGGGGTTCCGCCCTATGACAATAAGATGCTTGAGCCATTATTGAAGGCGGGTCTTAGCATGTGCAAGGCGACACTTAATGAACAGTGCGGTGAAGGCGACATGGCCTTTGTCTACTCGCAAACATTCGTAAAACGAAAATTGAAATCTCCTTCAAGTGCTGACTTTCCTTATTCAGCTCGCCGTTCAGAGATGAGCGAATGCGGCACATGGAACGTCATTTCATATGTTGATGCCAAGAATGCTTTCGGTACCGTGATCCGAACACCATATGCGGCATCCGTCACACGACAGTCGAAAAACAAATGGGTGCTAAATGCCCTTGAAATGGATCAGTGAGCAGGGTTGTGAAGTCCCAAGCCTGTTTGTGCATCATCGTTGCGCTAATATTTTCAACCTCGGCCTTTGCCATAGACCTCACAGGCAAAGTCCACATCATTGATGGCGACACCGTCCGCATAGGCAAAACCAAAATCCGCCTTCACGGCATAGACGCTCCTGAAACAAAGCAAACCTGCCTTGACCACACCAACACACCCTACATGTGCGGCAAAGCCTCCACGGCGTCCTTAAGAAAGCTTATAGGCCCTTCGCTGGTGGTTCATTGCAAAGGCACACACCATGACCGTTATAAGCGGCTTATTGCTGTGTGCTTTACGGGTGGCATTGATCTGAATGCTGAAATGGTTCGACAAGGCTGGGCCGTGGCTTATCGTAAGTATTCGACTGATTACGTGAAGACTGAGGTTAAGGCCCAAAAGGCCAAGCGTGGAATGTGGGCTGGGACGTTTCAAATGCCTTGGTTGTGGCGGATGAGGCCTCAGAGGCGTACTTGGATGCCAGACCAATATTACCCCACGGTCACCTTCTATATACAGGGAGAGACTTACAGGGAGGGACTAATCAAGGAGGGGCAACAACACCAGCGAGAACAGTTATAAGAAGTTAATCAGGGAAGATAGAGATATTAGAAAGGTCTGTGCTTGTGATGAATGGATCAGTGTGTAAGTGGCCTATCCGCTGGCCAACTCGTTGTCAGAAAACCTGGGGCTTCCCGCTCGTACCAAGAGCACACTTCCTTGGCGAGAGAGAGGCCATTCTTAGCCGTCTTCTCTGAACGCATCGCGAAGGTGTTAGTGGACTTAAGCAAGTCGTCGCTCCGGGCTATAACAAAATTGTGTAATGCGTGGTTCCTGTCCCGTCTCCAACTGTTAAGGGCATCGAACATGCTGTAATCACCGTGGTCCTTGCCAAGTTTTCGTAGTACAGCATCGAGCATGATGTACAATGACGTTTCCTTTTTATGGATGCCTTTTGCCAAGCAATAGAGGTAAAGACAATTACTTATTACAGCTTCCTCAAAGGCTATAGCCTCAAGAAAATAACCCGCATCAATAGCCGACTGAACCCTACCCAGAGCCTCCCGACGGGCTAGGTTGCGCTTTGTGATCTTACGCCCCGCATCTTCGTAAGAGAGGTCTGGTTCAGTGGTTGACATGTAAAGGGTTTCTAAGTTTGAAGCCTCACCATCCGCACTTTTTTGCTGGTCGATTTTTTTTACAAATGCCCAAATGCTCTCGTGGAAGCCGTTCATGAAGGTGTGAACAAAAGTCCACTCTGGCTTTGCCCAACCAAAGTATTTCGTAGGGGTCCCTTCAGGGAACGGTATCTCCATTAGCCCATAGCCAATCTCCGCGATCCAGTTATCGAATACCAATATCAGCCCGGAGATGCGAACCATGGTCGCCGTTTTCTCTGGATAAACGGACAGCAATTCAGGTGTCCAGTCGATCACCGGAAACCGTTGAACCCATAAATTCATAGTTGCCTCATCGTCAGCTTTTTCCGCCATCATGTCTAAAAGAAGCAGATAGACATCGCGGGGTTGGGGCGACAGGTCGAGGATACCATCAGCACTAAAGCATCGGGAAAACTCCACGCAGAACAGTTCAAGATTAAGTTCACCTTGGTCGTTGAAGTAGCTATACGATTTTATATGCTCGTATAACCACTCAATCTCTTTATCCTTCTGTGTTTTCTGGCGTGCCCCCCGAAAAGTGGTCCATGTTCAATGAGAGGATTTTGGCTTATTCATAGACTGAGTAAGGAGAAATCAAATGGGACGACAACACCGGCATACGCCGGAGCAAATCATTGTAAAATTACGTGAAGCAGAGGTTCTTTTGAGCCAAGGCCGAACGGTCGGCGAAGCCGCCCGGCAACTCGGTGTTGCGGAGCAAACGTATTATCGTTGGCGCAGCGAGTTTGGCGGTATGAAGACGAATCAAGCTCGCAAGTTAAAGCTTCTGCAGCAGGAAAACGCTCGGCTCAAACGAGCCGTTGCTGACCTGACGCTGGATAAGCTGATTTTGAAAGAGGCTGCTGAGGGAAACTTCTAAGCCCCGCTCGTCGCAAAATGTGTGTTGATCAAGTGACGTCCAAGCTCAAAATTTCCGAACGCCGGGCTTGTCGTTTACTTGATCAGCATCGTTCCACGCAGCGCAAGCCTTGCAAAGTGAGAACCGATGAAGCCAGTCTTACGGTGGCCATCGTTCGGCTTGCCAGCCAATACGGCCGATACGGTTATCGTCGGGTAACGGCATTGCTGCACGTTGAAGGCTGGCAGGTTAATCACAAGCGTGTGGAACGCATTTGGCGGAGGGAGGGGCTGAAAGTGCCTAAAAAGCAATCCAAACGGGGTCGGCTTTGGCTCAACGACGGTTCCTGCATTCGTCTCAGGCCGTGTTGGAAAAACCACGTCTGGGCTTACGATTTTGTCATGGCCCGAACCCATGATGGCAAGTCGTTTCGCATGCTGACGGTCATCGATGAATTCACACGGGAATGCCTGGGAATCATCGTTGCAAGGAAACTTAAGTCAGATGATGTGTTGCAGGCGTTAACGGATTTGTTCGTCGAACACGGTGTGCCGGATCATATGCGTTCGGACAACGGCAGCGAATTCACGGCCCGGATCGTTCGCGAATGGCTGGGCCGTGTTGGCGCGAAAACGCTTTTCATAGAACCGGGTTCACCATGGGAAAATGGCTACAATGAAAGTTTTAACGGCAAGCTGAGGGATGAGCTTTTGAACATGGAAATATTTTATAATTTGAAGGAGGCAACCGTGTTGATCGAACGCTGGCGGCAACATTACAACACGATCAGACCGCACAGCTCTCTGGGCTACAAACCACCCGCACCAAAAACAATCTTGCCCCGTCCTGCTGTTCTGGCTTACGCTACGCTCCAGCCGCCACAGCAGGACGGCAATCGTGGCCGGATCCTAACATAGGAAGTGGACCACTTGGTGGGGGCAGGTCAGGTGTTTTAAGCGTTTTTTTGGCTCATTGAATAATTGTTATTGAACGAGCGGTTAGTAATTTTTCGCCCTATTATTCAATTTAAGGCTCTTTGAGACCTTAAATTATGTGGGAAATTGTGGTTTTTCAGGTGGTTATGTTCGTTTCTTCGTGCCTAGTGCTGAAGTGGCTTTATTTTAGGTGTAGTATCATAGTGCGACACCTTATGTAAGGAATGTGTTATAGTTGAAGAATGTAATATATGCTTTTGCTGTGAGCTGTATTTTATTTTAACCAATAAAATCAGTAAGTTAAATTATTTTGTCTATTTATTGTAAATCAAGTGTAGACCGTATCTTGTCAAAATTTCGTGGGTTTTGCATTTTCGACAGGCTCACTTATCACAAATGAATGCAAAATATTGAGTGTGTATTTACGGTTTTTTTCAGTATAGGCCCTAGAGGGGGTTACACTTAAGAAAACAGGAAATAATGGCAATATGCCAAATTATTAAATTTTTTGGAGGACCTAAACGAATGTCTAAAGATCTTGAAAATGCTAAATCAATGTCCATCATTGTCACCAAAGGCACATTGGATTGGGCTTACCCACCTTTCATCTTGGCAACCACAGCGGCCGCCATGGATGTTAAGGTCAATATGTTCTTCACATTCTACGGTCTTCAACTTTTGAAGAAAAATTTGGACCATCTGCAAATCACAACATTGGGCAACCCCGGCATGGAAATGCCAATGATGGGCATGAACTTGACCATGCCGAACATGATGTCGGTGATTCCAGGTGTTGATGCAATGTGCTCAACCATGATGAAAAACCTGATCAAGAAAAAAGGCGTTGCGTCTATTCCTGAATTGCGCGAAGCGGCGATTGATCTGGATATCGAAATGACGGCGTGTCAAATGACCGTTGATCTGTTCGAATTCAAGCGCGAAGACCTTATTGATGGTTTGGAATACGGCGGTGCGGCAACGTACATGGAACAAGCTTTGAAATCAGACATCAACTTATATATCTAATCATCATATAAAATATGCTATATACAGAAGGAAGGCTCGACGTCGATCGTAGCCTTCCTTCTGAGTATGGAGATATTGGGGAAGCTTGGGGAATCTAAAATATCATGGAACTCAAAAAAACCAGAGTATCCCTCAACAGTTTGTTTGCTGTGTGTGGGACGGACGAGACAGAGGCGACCTTTTCACCAGATCGTCGGTCTATCCGCATTCATGGTCATTCCACGACGATCCGTCTTGAACGGGCCTTTTGGGAAAGTTTGGAACGACTGGCCGCCGAAGAAGGCACGACCATTGCCAGCCTGATCACATCCGTGCACGATCATTGTCCGCAAATGAATACCCGCAACCTTGCGTCTTGTTTGCGCGTGATTTGCCTGCTGACTTCAAATAACGAATCTCAAGAAGATGATTAAGCTGTTTCAGCAGCCATAGACTGAGGCTCGAGCTTAATTTACTTTTGGGGCAACTCACCTTTTGGGTTACGCGAAACAGCGCCTCACCAACTCAGCAATTCCGGTCAATCAAAGCCGTTTATGCGTGCGGCACAGTTGTGTTTTTGCCGCAATTTTTAAAGCACCACCAACATGACATAAGCGGCTGCAAAAAGGGCGGTGGCTGCGGCGATTTCGTTTAAGATGCGATCTAAGGGCATAACGTTCTCCTCGGTTTGTGTGCTTTCTTAAGTTAGAACAAAGCACGAACATCATAGGCTTGTCAAGGGCTTTGAAAAAGGCCATCCATGGGATCTGTAGAAATAAGGGTGCTTTTATTGTCACCATGACAAAAACAACATCGTGTTTGCCCAGATGTTGCGTTAAGAAAAAAGATCAGATTTATTATATCGTCGGAAGAATAAGATGTTTTCTAAGTTGCCACCGTCCATGCTGTTGACCCTTTCTGCCCTGTTTTGGGGCGGGAATTTTGTGGTTGGCCGTTGGGCGCATTCTGAAATTGGCCCGATCAGCCTGACGTTTTGGCGGTGGTTGATTGCAGCCTTGATCTTGATGCCTTTTGTGGCAGGGGACCTTTGGCGGCTTCGCGGGGAAATCCGTAAACATTTTGCTTTAATTTTTGCGTTGTCGGTGCTGGGCGTTGCCATGTTCAATGCGTTCATGTACTTGGCCTTGGCCACCACCACGGCGGTCAATGCGACCTTTGTTTTGGCATCCATGCCCATGGTTATTCCGGTGGTGTCTTTTGTGATGGGCGAAGAACGCTTAAATCTGCGCCAAGGGGCGGGCATTTTGATTTCCGTTGTGGGTGTCGGCGTGATTATTTCCCGCGGTCAATGGCAGGTCTTTTCTAATCTTGCCTTCACGGCGGGTGATTTATGGGTTTTGGCCGGGGTTTTGGCGTGGTCCATATATTCCGTGTTGTTGCGGCGTAAGCCCGCCACGGTGCCGCCCTTGGCTTTGTTGGGGAGCACGATCATTCTGGGCGTGATGCTGTTGGCGCCTTTTTATGTGTGGGAATATCAAAACGTGGGCGGTTTTGCGCTGACCACCTCAAACGCCTTGGTGATTGGCTATGTGGCGTTCTTTTCGTCTATCGTGGCCTTTATGTGTTGGGGGGCAGGGGTTGCTAAGGTCGGAGCCAACAAAGCCGGATTGTTTATTCATCTGATTCCGCTGTTTGCCTCGGTTCTGTCTATTGTATTTTTAAATGAAAGCCTTAAAACCTATCATGTGATTGGTATTGCGCCGATTTTGTTGGGCATATATTTAACCACCACGTCTATCCAAAACCAGAAAGTTTCTTGAAATGCCCGTTAAGCAATATCGTAAAAACGTCTTTTTATTGGCCACCAGTCAGGGCTTTTATTTGATCAGCGCCGTCACCACCATCACCTTTGCGGGCTTGGTGGGACAGATGCTGGCCGACAACAAGCTTTTGGCGACCTTGCCCATTGCCATCATGACCATCGGTACGGCGTGCACCACCATCCCCATGTCGATGTTGATGCGGCGCATTGGGCGGCGGCTTGGTTTTATGATTGGCGCGGTGTCTGGGTCTATTTCCAGCGCCATTGCGGCCTATGCCATTATGATCGGCAGCTTTGAGCTGTTTTGCTTTGGCATGGTGTTTATGGGGCTKTATCARGCCTGTACYCAATATTACCGYTTTGCCGCCGTGGAAAGTGCGCCMAAGGATTATGTATCGCGYGCGGTWTCSTTGGTTTTGCTGGGCGGCGTGATTTCGGCGCTGATTGGCCCAACSYTGGCGGTGWMSAGCCGYGAYTTGTTGGCSCCYGTGCCGTTTGCCGGAGCCTTCTTAGTGGCATCGGTGGTCAGCTTGTTAGCCCTGATCCCCATGGTCTTTTTAAAAATCCCCAGACCTGAGGAAGAAGTTTCCGACGAAGGTGCTCGTCCTTTAAAGGTCATCATGAAACAACCCGTGTTTATTGCCGCCGTTTTAAATGCAGCGACCAGCTATGGCTTGATGGTGTTGGTGATGACCGCCACGCCGCTCGCCATGACCGCGTGCGACTTTTCAATGGAAGACACAGGCTCGGTCATTCAATGGCACGTCTTGGCGATGTTTGTGCCATCGTTCTTTACCGGGTCTTTGATTCACCGCTTTGGCGTGTTGCCGATTTTGTATACGGGCATGGCCATGTTTGTGGTCAGTGCGCTGTTTTCGTTTTCGGGCATCGAATTGCTGAATTTCGGCGGAGCCTTAATTGCCCTAGGGATTGCTTGGAATTTCTTGTTTGTGGGCGGCACAACGTTGCTGACCGAAGCCTATCGGCCCAATGAAAAGGCCAAAACCCAAGGCGTGAACGAATTCATCGTTTTTGCGGCCGCAGCGACCGGATCGTTGACGTCGGGTGGATTGTTTACTGTATCGGGTTGGGACGCCGTGAATTATGGCATGGTCCCGTTTTTAGGTGCTGCATTGGTGGCGACCCTTTGGTATCACTCAGGGATCAAAAAGGCCGCCGCCAATAACAGAGAGTTTACTTAGTTACCGAATAGGCCTTTCAAAGCGCTGCCGGCATCTTTAACAGCGTCTTTGGCTTTTGTGCCAGCGTCGCCTGAACCGCTTAGGGCGCCTTCGACGGCACCGCCAACGGCGCCTTTGACGTCTTTCATAACATCAGCGGCTTTGCCGGAAATGTCAGACAGACCCAGTGAAGACAGATCGATAGAACTGGCCGCAGAACTGGAATATTTGGTGATCGATGAAATGATTTCATTGGCGATTTCAGCCGGGCTTGCGCCACCGGATTCTTTGCCAATGTCTGTTAAGTGAATGTCTGGCAATGGCGTGGTCAAAGACTTTCCGCCCATGAACGGTGCCGAAAGGTTGATTTTGCCGCCTTTGATGTAAAGGTTGCTGATAATCACTTTCGGAGCTGATGAAGCGCCGTCGGCCTCGCCACCAGAAGAACTGGCCGCAGAAGCGGAACTGTCGGAACCAGCCCCCGTGAATTGTTCAACATTCTTTTGAATGGCGTCGATGTTTGATCCACCTGAGCCGATTTCATAGGTGATTTCCGGAGCGCGGATCATGACTTCTTTAACAATGATCAAATCTTGGGAAATATCGCCAATGGTGACGCTGACTTCGCCAAGGCTGATGGCTTGGTCGGTTTTAAACCCAGCCGGGTTGCCAACGGTCAGGCCGATGATGCCCGCGGTCAGGTCGGTAATGCTTAAGTTAACCTTGGCCACTTTGACCGTAACTTGAGTGACTTTAGAACCTTGATTTTCAATTACGGCTTGGATGATTTTTGGTGCATTGGCA
>NVTL01000079.1 GCA_002401565.1 Rhodospirillaceae bacterium | reverse complement strand
CATAATTTGCATAACGCGCATCTTAATCGTCCTCTAACTTAGCTTTTAAATACGACAGCAACGGAAACAAGCCCGCCATTAAGGCAATCAGAAAGCCATAGCCGCCTTCTTTGTAACCCTTGCGTCCAAAATAACATTTCAAAAATCGCGACGACAAACGGCGCAAATTATTGGCAAATGATCCAATGTCACCAGACGCGCGAAGATCTCGAGCGCGCGCGGTGCTATAGCGATCCAAACGCTGGATCATGTCGGAAATATCTTTGTCCACCAGATGCACCATGCGATTTTTCAGCCACAGGCGTTCACCTTTTAACTGCACGCCGGGATGGATGCGTTGTTCGCCCCACACTTTGGCGCCCTTGGCAAACAAACGCACCGTGGCGCTGACGCCCCAAGACCCGCCCCAGCCATGGCGGACCAAGGTCTTGCCCACATAGTTGTCATAGGGAATCAGGAAATGCCCAAACGGTGCCGTTTGAATAGCGGCCAAAATCTCGGCGGCCAATTCATCCGATACCCGTTCATCGGCATCGACTTCTAAAATCCAATCGCCAGCGCAGACGTCCAGCCCGGCGTGACGGCGCGGGCCTTCGATGTCCCAGCTGCCTTCGATCAAACGGTCGGTATATTTTGCCGCGATGGCTTTGGACCCATCGGTGCATTTGTCCAACACCACCATCAATTCGTCACCAAAGCCCAACTTGGACAGGCAAGCGTCCAAATGTTCTTCTTCGTTGTGGGCAACCACCAATATGGTCAGTTTAGGCTGGCTCATTGTACTTCGTTCCACAGTTCGCGCGCGGATGCCTCTGCGATATCGACGCTTAAGTCCAGCATCATACACGGTGCGTTTCGAAAATCGTAATTTTCTGGAAAGACTTCATCATAACTTTTAGGTCCACGCACGGCCCGACACTTTGGCCCCCACGGCGCATAGTGTTTTTCGCGCGATGGGCCAAACAATCCGATGGTGGGCGTACCGGATGCCGCCGCCATGTGCATCAGGCCGGAATCATTGCCCACATAAAAATCAGCCCGCTGCAAACACGCATAAACGCTCAACAACGGCGTATCGCCCACCAAATTGATGGTGCGGTCTTTGGGCAGGCCTTCCAGCACCCGTTGAGCCAAGGCCGATTCCGAAGAATGAGCAATCACGGCAATGCGCGCGCCCGGCAAAATGCCGTCTTTGTCGGTGAGGCGCAACGCCAATTGGGAAAAGCGTTCCGCGGGCCATGTTTTGCCCGACCAGTTCGCCGTGGGGCCGATGGCCAAAACAGGACCTTCGCCAACAATCAAGTTTTCGGCGTCTAATTTATGTTCCGGCAAGGTCCAAAGTTTTGGGTCTGGGGGATTGTTTTGGGCTTTGACTATGGACGCCATTGCGGCCACCCGGTGGATGTCTAATTTTCCGGCGCGGCCCAAATGGATTTGGCGCTTAGCCGGCAAAGCATAACTTAACGGTGCATTGCGTAAATCGACAATCACGTCCCAAAGTTTCAAGATGCCATGCCGCCACATTTTCCACCAATGCAGAGAATATTTTTTCTTTTCCAACACCACAACGGATTCTAAACCCGGCACGCCGTCAAACAGGCCCGCAGGGACCGGACCACAAACGATGGTGACTTTCGCGCCGGGATAATCCTCGATCATGCGCGCAAGCACACCCGTCGACAAAACGGCGTCGCCCAATCGGTTCGAGGTAATAAACAAAATGCGCGTCAAAGCTTCACCAGCGTTTTCAAGAATCCACGGGGCCTTGCCCGATATACTCTTATAAGGCGGTGCATCAAATTTTCCCACCCTCCTCTTGTCATTTGACCTTAAAAGCCCCACTTTAATGCTTATGTATATATCCCTTAAAAACCGCGCCCTGTTGAAGGTCGAAGGCCCAGACGCCAAAGACTTCCTGCAAGGCCTTGTCAGCCAAGACATGAACCGTGTCTCTGATACCCAAGCCGTGTATTCCGCATTTTTGTCCCCACAGGGCAAATTCCTGTTGGATTTCTTTTGTTTCGAGCTGGACGGAGCCTTGGTTCTGGACTGTGAAGAAGAGATGGCACCACAATTTCTCAAGCGTTTGAAGATGTATAAGCTACGTTCAGACGTAACCCTTAGCGACATCAGCGCCGATTATCAGGTGTATGCGACGCTTCAAAGCGCGATTGCCTTTGGTCTGAAAGATGCAGACCGTGGTGTTGCCAAAACACTGGGCTCTGGCGTGGTATTTACCGACCCCCGCCTGCGCAACATGGGCTGCAGAGCCATCGTAAAAACTGACGACAATGCCATGGCGGCATCGGGCCTGACCGAAGGCACCTTTGACGATTACGAACAACAACGCCTGACGTTGGGTTTAGCCGATGGATCACGCGACATGACTGTCGATAAAGCCCTGTTGTTGGAAAATGGATTTGAAGAATTGGACGGTGTGTCGTTCAGCAAAGGCTGCTTTATGGGCCAAGAACTGACGGCGCGCACCAAATACCGGGGCTTGGTCAAAAAACGCCTGCTTCCTGTTTATATTTCGGGCGATGCTCCGCCACCGGGCAGCATTCTAACCAACGACGACAAAGAAGTCGGCGAAATGAAAAGCAGCTCAGATGACATGGGGCTGGCCCTCATCCGCCTCAACCGTTTTGAAGAAGGCATGGTTTTGCATTGCGGCAACGCAAAGCTAACGCCTTCCATTCCCGAATGGATGGTTTTACAGGACAAAAGCGATCCCTGATGAAGCTTGATCTGCCTGACAACATTCCCGATATTTTGGACCTTATCCGCCGCGTTTTTGAATACCGGCTGGATGAATGCGGTCCGGTATCGGGTGGGGTCATGTGGAAAGATGCCGAYCAGCAAATCTTGCGTTTGGAAATTTTGCTGAGTGCAATTTTACCAAAAGACTTAAACGCGTCCATTTCCATCAATGATTTTGGATGCGGGTACGGGGCTTTGTTCGAATTGATCTCGGACGATCCCATGATGACGACGGGACGTTATATCGGTTATGATATTTCGGGCGACATGGTAAACGCGGCCAAGGCCAAATACCCAGATCCCCGCGCCACCTTCATCCACAGCCCGGTCGCGACCGAGCCCGCCGATTACAGCTTTGTTTCCGGCACCTATAATATGGACATGGGCGCACCCAAGGATTTGTGGTCTCATTACGTCAAAACCAGCCTGAAAAGCCTTTGGGATAAAACCAACAAGGTCATGGCCTTTAATATGTTGGACGATATTGAACCGAAAAAGCTTGCCGATTTGTATTATGCCAACAAAGCTGAATTTATCGATTTCGCAAAAACACTTTCGCCCGATGTTGAAATCAATTACGATTATCCACTGAATGAATTCACTATTATCCTAAGGCGTATTCACAACTTCGAACAATAAGCTGGGATTTGATCATGTCTGATGACGAATTTATCAATGAAGGGTCTGCCCTTGATGAACTGACGCACACCGAATTGCGGATGATGCACCAAGAAGGTGCTGCGGCAATTTTGTTTGCGAAAAAACTGCAATGGCAATCGGTGGGGTCCAGCCTGTTGGTGTTTGGTGCCAGTATCGCTATATCCATGAGCAACCTTGCGGATAAAACGTTAATCAACCTGTTGATGGTGGTGATCATTATCCTGACCTGTGGCGTGATTTTGGTGCTGGTTCTTTATCAATTTTGGCAATTTAACGAAATCACCCGGCTTAGGAAAATAGATCAACATTTTTCGTCTCTTTACAAAAACCTCAAAGACGTGAAATCCAGCCGCGAAGGCAATTACCACCGGTACACCCTGTTGGTCGCCATGATGTTGACCGTCATTATGGGCGCGGGTATCGCCATTGTCAGCATTCAAAAGTCATTGATGTCCCTCCCTTATTAATTGCCTTAAATTTGCATAACTTATCAAACACTTGCTTTTTTACAGTGTCTTTTTACTTGCATTAAAACAAGCCCTGCACCATGTAAAACTTGTAATCGTTACGTGAAAAGCTAACGCAATTAGGGTGCTTTTAAAGACCTTTTGGGTCCAAATAGCCCTTGAATTCAGCAAGGGTTTTACAATGATCGCAAGCAAACATTTTGATGTTCTTAAGGGTCTTAAAAAAACCTGTTTAAGCGGCCTGGTTATCGTCTTGGCGGGCCTGCCCACAAAAGCCCCAGCGATTGAATTAGGCCTCACCCCCAGCCACGTTTACGGCCTTTGGACCAACATTCATTTGGTCATGGACGCTTTACAAAAAGATGTTTTTAACAGCCCCCTAAAGCCGCAAGACATGAATGCCAGCACTTTTAAGGGCAAAACGCCAACCCAAGTCTATGCCACCGCAATTGGCGTGCAAGGACAATTGGCTCAACTTTTTGATTTAGAAACATCAACAAAAATGCCCCTGTGGATCGCGGAATACGGCAACCTGCAAAGGCAATATAAAAACGCCGACATCACGCCCAGCCAAGTCTATGTCCTGTCGTCTCAAATCCTCAATGCTTTGGTGGAAACGTATGTTTCAAAAACCCAAGGCACTCTGCCAATCAGCACGTTTTACGAAGCCCGTTATGTGGTTCTTAAAACGCCAAGCGACGTGTATGGTCTGGTTGAACTTTTTGCGCGGCGCTTGGATGATTTCCCCCTTAAACCTGAGGGGCAATAACGATGTTTGCCGCTTTGAAAATTTCAAAATTTGGATGGATTGTTACTTTTTCCTTATTTTTGACCATGCTCATGGTCACCACAACGTCGACCTTGTCCATCTATAAAACCCAAGACATCGAAGAGTCTTGGGCTCACCTTGAACAGCAATCCATTCGCAAAAGCCATCTGCTCAGTCAGGTCCGCAGGCTTTTGGGGTATGACGGCGTGATCCACCATTTCAAAGATTTCATCATCCGCAGAAAACGGACCGACGCGATGAAGGTGCATCAAAAATTGTTTGAGCTGTCCATCGCCTTAAGTGCCTATAACGAAACCACCCTGCTAGAAGACGAACAACGGGCCTTTTCATCACTGATCAATTTGGTGGACCTTTATAAAAAAAACATCACTCTTGCCGAAACCATGACGGATAATGGCCTATCACAGTCCCAAATTGATTCATTTCTAAAGTTTGATAATTCGGTGGTGAATGAGCAGTTGAAAATTCTCGACCGTTTTCATTTGCAACAATTTAAAATTGATTCCGATGGCGTTGCCAAATCTATTAAAGATCTCACCTTATTATCTGAAGCTCTGCGCGCCATCTTGATCCTTTTGTTGTTGCCGTTAGCCATTTTTATCATCTGGTACATCCACAAACGTTTGATCGTGCCTTTTTCCAGATTTTCCAATGCCTTTAACACCACCCATACGGACCGATTTGCGTGCACCCAATTGCCCATAGACGCCCATCTGCGTCATACGGAATTAGGCCAATTTGCCTCAGCCTTTAACCTTATGACCGAAAACCTTGAAAAAAATGCGACCGAATTGAAATTTCAAAAAAGGGCTTTAGATGAACATGCTATTGTCAGCATCGCCGACATCAAAGGCGACATTATCTATGCCAACGATAAGTTCTGTGAAATCAGCAAGTATTCCAGAGACGAACTGATCGGCAAAAACCATCGCATATTACAAAGCAACGAACATTCAGAGGCATTTTTTTCAGATATGTGGAAAACCATACACGCCGGGAAACCCTGGCATGGGGAAATCAGAAACATCAATAAATTAGGTGAATTATACTGGGTGCAAACCACCATCGTGCCGACCTTGGACGATTCAGATAAGCCGTTTCAATATGTCGCCATTCGCACCGAAATCACGGCCCGAAAAAAAGCAGAAGCAGACCTATTGGAATCTTACATAGGCTTGGAACGTCAAATTTCTGTCCGCACAGAAGAGTTGCAAAAAGCCTTGCAAGCCGAAAAAGAGGCCAGTGTTATGCAAAAGCAATTTGTATCGATGGCTTCTCATGAATTTCGCACCCCCCTGTCCATCATTGATATGACGGCACAACGTTTAATGAAACGCCACAGCACGATGACCGAACAACAAATCATTGAGCGCTTTAAGAAAATTAGAAATGCTTCTAAGCGCATCACCGGGTTAATTGAAAGCACGCTAAATTCAGCACGTTTAGAAGATGGGAAAATTTCTTACACTCATGAGCAATGCGATGTTCGCAATCAAATCCGTGAATGTGTTGAAACCCAAATGGATGTTGCACAGGGGTATATAATCGATACAGATATCATCGCCTTGCCCGCTATAATTCTTGCCGATTCAGGGCATCTGACGCAAATTTTCACAAATCTCCTCTCCAACGCCGTTAAGTATTCCCCCGATCACAAACATATCGAAGTTCGGGGCTGGACCGAAGACGACCATGCTTTTGTCTCGTTCACAGATCAAGGCATCGGCATTCCCAAACAAGAACAGGAAAAAGTCTTTAACCGTTTTTTCAGGACCAGCAGCGCTGCCGGCATCCCCGGAACCGGCATTGGCCTTAACCTCATCAAACAATTGATTGAATTACAGGGCGGCAATATCAATTTTAAAAGTACCGATGGCAAAGGCACCACATTTACGGTGACATTGTTAATCAAACCACTCAATTAACAGTAAACCGTCCATAAAGCTGTGCGAGAGGGCTAACATGAATTTTTTAAACTGGAAATCCTCTATTCCATTGGTCGTGATTTCGACGTGTTTGATGGTGGGGGCTATACTGTATTCCTTTCAATTGGGCAAAAGCATGAGCGAACGGTATGCCCCATTGGTCGAGGCCGCCTTGGAAATCAAAGTAGAAGCCACCACCGCGCACCTGTGGTTTGAAGAAATGATCACGGGCGACACCACGCTTCACCCCAAAGACATTTGGAAACATATAGATCAAGCCAAGTGGTACGCCGAAGCCATGCTGAAAGGCGGCAAAAATCACAAGGGCACATTTTTTGCCGTAAAAAACAAAGACGTCCGTGAACAGGTCGAACAGACCATTAAGGGACTTGATGATTTTCGCACCGCCGCTGAAGAACGCTGGGCATTGCGGTCTGAATCAAAACCGGGATCAGCTATAGATCAACGCTTTGACGCCATTTTTGACCGCTTTTTATCGTCCGCCAATGCCGCTGAAATCGCCTTAAAAATGACGAATGCAGAACAGCTCAAAAGATTTTCCATCATTGAAAGCGTCATGATTGCGGTGCTTGTTATGCTGGGTATTTTCACCGTCGTTTTAATCCAAAAGAATACGCAGGTGTTAAATGAACGCGCCGAAGAATTACAGCGGGCTTTGGATAGCGAAATTGAATACATCACCTTGCAAAAACAATTTGTATCGATGGCATCCCATGAATTTCGCACCCCCCTTTCGATTATTGATATGACCGTGCAACGCCTGTTAAAGCGTCACACCACGATGACGGAAGAAAAAATCAACGAACGCTATGCAACAATCTTGCATTCGGTCACGCGCATCACCGGATTAATTGAAAGCATCCTCAACGCCGAACAAAACGAAGAAGGTCGGCTGATTTTTTCAGGCGAGCCCTGTGATGTGCAAGACATCATAAAAAAGTGCGTTCAATCTCAAACTGAATTGGCTCCCGATTACACCATTACCCAAGACTTAAGAGGTCTTCCCGATATCATGATTGCCAATCCGGTGCAGCTGTCGCAAATCTTTGCCAATCTGCTGTCCAATGCCGTTAAGTTTTCGCCCGAATGTAAAACCATAGATGTCCGGGCTTGGACCGAAGATTCTTATGTTTATATGTCCGTAATGGATTATGGCATTGGCATTCGCGATGACGAAAAACCCAAAGTGTTCAACCGTTTTTTCCGCACCAGCAACGCCGCCGGAATTCCCGGAACGGGAATCAGCCTGAATTTGGTGCAACAACTGGCCCAATTACATGGTGGAGATATCTATTTTGAAAGTGTCGATGGCGAAGGCTCGACGTTTACCGTTACGCTGCGTACAGAGCCCCAGCCTTCTTAAGGGCTAAGGGGCAATTTGTTTCAATCGAGATTTTAAGTCTGAGCCCCGAATCTTGGCTAAATCTTGTCCCGTCAGCCGCAAAATCTGCTGTTCCATTTCACCAAACAGGCGGCGATAGGCATACTGAAGTTCGGTGGCGTCGGTTTGTGTGCCATCGACTTTTGCGAAATTCCAACGCACAACAACCGGATCGGAAAACCAAATGGGAAAGCGATCATTGATTTGACCATCATCCAATGTGATCACCGCATCGACGCGCGGGGCCTGAATGGTGGCAAATTCGTTCCAGCTTTTTGACCGCAAAGTTGACGTGTCATAGCCCGTTTGTTTCAAGGTTTCCAAGGTCAAAGCATTAACGTTGCCGACGGGTGTGCTGCCCGCGCTATACGCCTTAAATCCAGTGCGCCCAAGTTTTTCCAACAAAGCTTCTGCCATGATTGAGCGGCTGGAATTTCCAGCGCTCACAAACAGCAAATTGACAACATCGTTGGCCACAACGGAGACTCCATTTATCAAAAACGTAGACTTATTTAGGCATTTTTGTCTTCGAACACAACACCCAAAGCAGCCTGAGCCGCCGCCAACCGGGCAATCGGCACGCGGTACGGAGAACACGATACATAATCCAGACCCGCATTGTGAAAGAAATTCACAGACCTTGGATCGCCGCCATGTTCGCCGCAAACGCCAACTTTAAGGTCAGGCCGGGCCGAACGCCCACGGGCCGTGCCCATTTTCACCAATTCGCCAACACCGCTTTGATCCAAACTGACAAACGGGTCACGTTTCAGCACGCCTTTTTCAAGATAAGACTGTAACAAAGGCGCCGCATCGTCGCGTGACAAGCCAAATGTGGTTTGCGTAAGGTCATTGGTGCCAAAGCTAAAGAATTCGGCTTCTTCGGCGATCAGGCCCGCCTGTAAACAAGCACGGGGCAATTCGATCATCGAGCCCACGGTGTACGGAATTTTAGCGCCATATTCTGCTAAAACCGTATCGGCAACGTTGACCACCAAAGCTTTCAGGCGGGAAAATTCTTCTAAGCTTGAAACCAACGGAATCATGATTTCCGGTATCACGACTTTATCAAAGGCCTTCACATTACACGCGGCTTCGAAAATCGCGCGCACCTGCATTTCGTAAATTTCAGGATACGTGATGCCCAAACGACATCCCCGATGACCCAACATGGGGTTGGTTTCATGAAGGTCGTCCGTACGTTTTTTGACGTCTTCGACGCTCAAGCCTAATTCCGTCGCAACATTTTCAAGATCCACGGCTTTGCTGGGCAAAAATTCGTGCAAGGGGGGGTCTAACAAACGAATGGTCACGGGCAGTCCGTCCATGACTTCAAACAACTGMACAAARTCTTGGCATTGGTATTCGCCCAATTTATCCAAGGCCTTTAACCGGGTATCTTGGTTGGGCGCCAAAATCATTTCGCGCACATGGATAATACGTTGGGGATTAAAAAACATATGTTCGGTGCGGGCTAACCCCACGCCTTGGGCGCCAAAACGGCGCGCGGCGACCACGTCTTCCAAAGTTTCCGCATTGGCGCGCACGTCCAAAACACGCACCTCATCGGCCCATTCCATCAACGTGGAAAACGCCCCATCCAGGGTTGGTTCAATCGTGGGCACAAGACCTTTCAGGACTTCGCCCGTGACACCGTTCAGGGTGATCACGTCGCCTTCGTTTAAAACTTCACCCAATGACGTCAGCGTTTTGGCCTTGCAATCAATGCGAATGCCCCCCGCGCCCGATACACACGGCGTGCCCATACCGCGCGCCACAACGGCAGCATGCGATGTCATACCACCGCGCATGGTCAGCACGCCCTTGGACACATACATGCCATTGATGTCGTCGGGGGATGTTTCTACGCGGGCCAAAATAACGTCTTCACCGCGCGCCGCCCAAGCAGCCGCATCATCGGCATTAAACACCAATTTTCCCGAAGCCGCACCCGGCGAAGCGGGCAAGCCATGGCCCAAAATTTCAGATGGAGCATCCGGGTCCAATGTGGGGTGTAAAAGCTGATCTAACAGATCGGGATCAACGCGCAAGATGGCCGTATTTTTATCGATAAGGCCTTCGTTCGCCATATCCACAGCCATATGTAAAGCCGCCTTGACCGTGCGTTTTCCGGTGCGCGTTTGCAAAATCCACAGGCGCCCTTGTTGCACCGTGAATTCCATGTCTTGCATGTCTTTGTAATGATTTTCCAAAACCAGTCGGACATCGTTCAGTTCGCTGTACAAATCGGGCATTAATTCTTCGAAACTGGGCAATTCAGAAGCGGTGGCTTGGCGTTCGATCACCGTCAAAGATTGCGGTGTACGTACGCCTGCGACCACGTCTTCGCCCTGAGCATTTTCTAAAAACTCGCCAAAAAAAGCATTTTCGCCCGTGGACGGGTTGCGCGTAAAGCATACGCCGGTGGCGCTGCCTTTGCCCATATTGCCAAACACCATGGCCTGTACATTGACGGCCGTGCCCCATCCATCGGGAATATTATACAGCCTGCGATATGTAACAGCGCGTTTGTTGGTCCAGCTTTTAAACACCGCCCCAATGGCCGCCCACAATTGTTCTTTTGGATCGCTGGGAAAAGGTTTTCCGGTTTCATGGTCAATCAGGTCCAAAAACTTTTGAACCAAAATTTTCCAGTCATCGACAGATAAATCTGTGTCTAGTTTCAGGCCATGATCAAATTTATAATCTTCTAAGATATCTTCGAAATGATAATGTTCGACGCCCAAAACCACGTCGCCAAACATCTGAACAAAACGCCGATAGCTGTCATAGGCAAAGCGTTCATCGCCCGTGGCGCGCGCTAAACTTTCGACCGTTTGTGCGTTCAGGCCCAAATTCAAAACTGTATCCATCATGCCGGGCATGGATGCCCTTGCCCCGGACCGCACCGACAACAACAACACTTCGTCACCATTGCCACCGCCAAATTTGGCGTCGATAATGGATTCCAATTGTTTAACCGCTAGAGCGACCTCGTGCGCCAAGGCGTCAGGATAGTCGCCCTTGGTTTGAATGAAATGAGAACAGACTTCGGTGGTCAGCGTAAACCCCGGAGGAACATTCAGCCCAATCGAAGACATTTCATGTAGGTTGGCCCCCTTGCCCCCCAGCAAATCGAGCATCGACCGATTTCCATCAGCCTGACCGTTTCCGAATGCGTACGTCCATTTGTCTGCCATTTAACCCTCGATCTTTGAAAAATCGGCAATTTCACCCATAACCATCAGTATTTGAGATAAGAGCAACAGACGGTTATTGCGAACTTTTTTATCGTCCACATTCACCATAACGTCCTCAAAGAAGTTGTCCAGTGGTCCGCGCAATTCAGCCAAGGCAACCATGGCGTCTTCAAACTTTTCAGACTGGGCCAAAGCTTGACCTTCGCCGCCCGCACCGTTCAAAGCAGCAAACAAGGCATGTTCTTCGTCTTGTTCAAACAAAGCTTCATCCGCCGTGCCCGAATAGGTCATGCCGTCTTTCTTTTGTTCGATGCGCAAGATGTTCGCGGCACGTTTGTGGGCGGCCAAAAGATTGCCACCATCATCAGATCCAACAAACGCCGACAAGGCCTCACCCCGTGCCAACAGACGCACCAAATCGTCTTCGCCACCCACCGCAAAAACAGCATCAATCAAATCATGACGCACGCCTTCGGATTTCAAGTGGACCTTTAGGCGATCCGCGAAAAATGCCAACAGGTCGGCAGCGATGGTTTCACCGCCCGCCTTGTTAAACACGTCTAAAAGCTTAATCCGTAATTTGTTTTCAATAATCAAACGGATCACGCCCAAGGCGGCCCGGCGCAGAGCAAACGGGTCTTTGGACCCGGTGGGTTTTTCGTCAATCAGCCAAAAGCCCACCAGTGTATCGATTTTATCGGCCAAAGACACCGCTACGGATACGGGTGCCGTTGGGCAAACATCGTTCGGCCCCACGGGGGAATAATGTTCAGAAATGGCATTGGCGATGGCTAAATCCAAGCCGTCATTCAACGCATAATACCGCCCGATCACGCCTTGGACTTCGGGAATTTCTGTGACCATACCGGTGACCAAATCGCATTTACACAGATGTGCCGCCATTTGGGCCTGTGCTTTGTCAGCCCCGGTGGCGTCCGCCAAAGTCCCGGCCAACTGTTCCATACGCAAAACTTTTTCGGCCAACGAGCCCAGTTTTGCATGAAAAACAATATCTTTGAGTTTCCGGCAACGACTGCGCAGGGTTGATTTGCGGTCTTGATCCCAAAAGAATTTGGCGTCTGATAACCGCGCGCGCAAAACACGTTCGTTGCCCAGCGTAATCGCCTTGCCGCCATCGGTGGCGACTTGATTGGCGACCGTCATAAAGTTCGCAGACAGGCTACCGTCTGCTTTTAATAACGAGAAATATTTTTGATGGACCTTCATGGTGTCGGTCAAAACTTCGGGCGGTAATTCCATAAAGCTTTCGTCGATGTTGCCCAGCAAGACCACGGGCCATTCGACCAATCCGGTGACTTCCTGTAACAAACCTTCGTCAGGCTTCACAGACAACCCGGCATCTGCCGCTAATTTTTCAGATTGTTCAAGGATGCTTGCCCGGCGATCGGCTGCGTCCAACATCACATGAGCATCATTCAGTTTGGTTTTGTAATCGGCAAAATCAGCAACCGTGATGGCGTCTGGGTTAAGGAAACGGTGCCCAAAGGTCAGCCCATTGGCTTCAACATTTGCATAAGTCACGTTCACAACTTCGCCATTAAACAAAGCCAAAATGTTGTGCAAAGGCCGCACCCAACGTTTGGTGCCCTTGCCCCAACGCATGGACTTGGGCCACGGCAATCCGTCAAAGGCTGCTTCTAAAACGCTGGTTAAAACATCCGTAGTCGGCAAACCCTTCTTTTCGATCACGGCAAAATAGAACGTCTTGCCCTTGATTTCACGTTGTTCGCAATCGTCGATGGACAGGCCACCCAAGGACCCCAGAAAACCCTTTAAGGCTTGTTCTGGAGCACTGGTTTGCGG
>NVTL01000078.1 GCA_002401565.1 Rhodospirillaceae bacterium | reverse complement strand
CGTGCTAGATACTCAGGTAGGCGTTCAAATAGTGCGCCTACTTGTGCTGTTAGCATAGGTAATAAAACAAACAGTAGGATTAGACTAAACAAGACTAATGCGCCGAAAACGATGGAGACAGAGACCGTTCTAGAAAGCTTCTTTTCTTCTAATTTATCGACAAGGCCTAAAACCAAGGCAACTTCGGGGCCAACCACGACAAAATCAATTTTTTCAGATTTGGCAAAGTCAACCAGGGCCGTGATATCGTCGGCATCAATTTTGACGCATTCGGCAATATCGGCAATGCCCGCATTACCGGGGGCCGCATAGAGCTTCTTGCATTTGGGGGATTTTGCAATTGCCCAACACAGTGCATGTTCACGACCACCAGAACCAACAACCAAAACCTTCATGGGCCGAAGCCTCCTTAAAAAACCTGTTTTCTTAAAATAGTACGTTTGCCCTGTTTACGAGGCACATGTGCATCATACATAATGTGTCCCATGAGTGAACACTTAACTGACAACAATTTGCCTGAAYCGGGTCTTAATGCCCCTGTATTTTCAGTTTCCGAGATTTCCGGCCACTTAAAGCGGGTTGTTGAGGATTCTTTTTCGTTTATTCGCGTCCGTGGAGAGATTTCCGGATTTAAACGAGCGGCATCTGGACACCTGTATTTCCGCCTGAAAGATGATTCGGCCGTTTTAGACGCCGTTTGTTGGCGGGGAACGGCGAATCGCATCAATATTGATCCCGAAGATGGCCTTGAAGTCATCGCAGTGGGGCGTTTAACGACTTATCCCGGACGATCCAATTATCAAATTGTCGTGGAATCGTTAGAAGTCGCGGGCGAAGGGGCACTTTTAAAGCTTTTAGAAGACCGCAAAAAGAAACTCGGCGCCGAAGGTTTGTTCGATGAGGCTGAAAAACGTGATTTGCCGTTTATGCCCAAAATTATTGGTGTGGTGACATCGCCCACGGGGGCGGTGATCCGCGACATCATGCACCGCATTAACGACCGTTTTCCCACGCGCATTATCATGTGGCCCGTGCTGGTTCAGGGCAATGGAGCGGCCGATCAAATTGTCAACGCCATTGCGGGCTTTAATCGCTTAAAACCGGATGGCCCGGTGCCCCGACCAGACGTGTTGATTGTGGCGCGCGGCGGTGGATCGTTAGAAGACCTGTGGGCGTTTAACGAAGAAAACGTGGTGCGTGCGGCGGCTGAAAGTGCGATTCCGTTGATCAGCGCGGTGGGTCACGAAACCGATACGACTTTGATTGATTATGCGTCCGACAAACGTGCGCCCACGCCCACGGCTGCGGCCGAAATGGCCGTTCCTGTACGTATTGATTTATTGGCCTTGGTCGAAGATGACGGGGCAAGATTAATGCGCGCGGGCCTGCGTTTGGTGGGGGAACGTAAACTGCGCTTGGACGGGTTGGCGCGTGGGCTTCCCGATCTGCACAGCTTGGTCGAAAATCGGCGTCAGCGGTTGGATGATTGGTCTGAACGTTTGGCCGCCAGCTTGCAAACGGGCCTGCACCGTCGCCATCGGCGTTTGGCCGAAACGGCGGGGGGCTTAACCTCACCCCGTCAACAAGTTCGCTATGGGCGCAGCCAGTTACAGGCTACGTCCGAAAGTCTGGTGCGTGCCGCTAAGCGCCTGACCGGGCGGCCCCGTCAAAACTTGGCCCAAATCGAACGTTTGTTAAATGGTCTGTCTTATGAACGCGTGCTGGATCGGGGCTTTGCCTTGATTACGGACAGCCGGGGCAAAGCCGTGCCAAGCGCCAAGGCTTTGCATCTGGGCGACGATATTACGGTGCGCCTGAAAGACGGAGACGTGGTAGCTCGGGTTATGGGCGGACAGCCCAAAAAGCCGAAAAAGTCCAAAAAACCCAAAATTCAAGACGATCAACAAGGAAGTTTCCTGTGAGATTTTTAAGCTTTGCCCTGATGCTGTTTGCTCTGCCCGCCTCTGCCTTGGATTTATCGGGAAGCTTTGTTCAGGGGGGATTGGTGATTGGTCAGGTCGAGGCTGGATCAACGGTTCAACTGGATGGACAACAGGTTAACGTGGCGGCAAACGGAGCCTTTGTTTTTGGTTTTGGGCGAGATGCTAAGGCTAAATCAACGGTGCAGGTGACCCGCCCGGATGGAACAGTTGAAACGCAAAACCTAACCATCACTCCTCAAAAATACAAAGTGCAACGCATCAACGGGCTACCCAAACGCAAAGTCACGCCAAACCCGGTCGATGTGGCGCGCATCAAAGCGGACAATTCAAAAATATGGGCGGTGCGGGGTACTATGACACCCGAAACTCGCTTTCTCAGCCGTTTTCAATGGCCCGTCAAAGGCCCGATTTCGGGCGTATTTGGATCGCAGCGTGTTCTGAATGGAAAGCCTAAAAGCCCCCACAACGGCACCGATATTGCGGCCCCGCGCGGCACAAAAATTGTGGCTCCGGCGGATGGTGTTGTGGTGTTGGTGCATCCAGATATGTTTTATACGGGCAAGACCCTGATGATTGATCATGGCCTTGGTTTAACATCCGTTTATGCCCACATGGACGGCATGTCCGTGGTCGAAGGCCAAGTGGTCAAACAAGGCCATGTCATCGGCATCGTCGGAAAAACTGGCCGCACAACCGGGCCGCATTTACATTGGGGCTTAACGTGGAAAGGGGTGCATTTGGACCCCATGAAAGCCACGGGACCCATGTCTATGCCAAAAGGTTAATCCGGCCAGCGTTTGTGAAGCCATAGCCATTGGCCCGGATTTTCCCTGATCCAGCCTTCTAACATTTCATTGACGGTGGTCATAATGGATGTTTCGTCGTCCGCCTCGGTGACTTCTAAGGCCGGTAAAAACGACAATTTGAACCGAGCACCAGGTAAGCGCACGCATTTTATGGGCACCATCGGAGCGTCAAATCGCTTGGCAAATTTCGCCAGCACCGTTCCGGTCATGGCGTCTCGTCCAAATAACGGAATGGGGATGCCGTCGTTGAGTTTTTGGTCGATCAGGATGCCAAGATTTTCGCCGCGTTTTAACAAAGTGAAGGCGCGTTTGGCTCCGGCAGCACCTTTGGGGATCGTCTCCCCATTGATGGGGCGCTGAGTGAACAGTTTTAACAATAGGGGATTGTTGGGTGCACGATAAAAAACATTGGACTTAAAATTTAACAAGCGACTGGACATGGCGGTCAGTTCCCAGCTGCCCAAATGTGCACTAAAAAATAAAATGGGTTTTCCGGTGGCTTCGGCGGCGCGGAGATGTTCTTCGCCTTCAATTTCAATGCGATTTCGATCTTTCCCGTCTACTAGTCGTTCTATGATGGGGAATTCAAAGGCGGCTCGGCCCAAGGTTTCCCAGACTTCGCGCAAAATCATTTCAATTTCAGCTTCGGTTTTGTCGGGAAACGCAGCGGCGATGTTTTTGCGCGCCATTTGTGATTTTTTAAACATCGGCCCAAAAGTCGACGCCAAAAAAGCCCCCAAATGAGACGCCAACGTAAACGGCAACAGGCGCACCAAAAAGATCGCCCCATAAGCAAATCCGGCCGTGATGTAATCTAAAATCGTGGCTTTGCGGTAACTTACGGGCTCGACTGCTTTACCCATCTGTCATGACCTTTTTCAACGCCGCATCAATGTCGTCAGAATGTTTCCACGCCAATCTGATGTCCAGCGCACGCATGTTGCCTTGGTGTTTTTGGGGAATCCTCACCAGATCCTTGGTGGTGGTGAGGATCAGAGCTTCGCCGGCGCCCTTTATAATGTCTTCGATTTCGGTGTCGGTATATGGGTGATGGTCGTCAAAGGCTTTGCATCCGACCAGTTTGGCGCCAAGGGCGCTGAGGGTGTCGAAAAATTTCTGGGGACGCCCGATGCCGGCAAAGGCATAGACATCTTGGCCTTTTAAATCAGCGGCGTCGGGTGTGGCTTCGATGCGGGCGCGTAAAATGGGCATCTTTTTATGCCCCGCGCGCTGCACTTTGCCCCAAACATCGGCACCATCTGATCCCAATAAAACGATGCTGTCGGCACGTTTTAAGCCCGCACCCACGGTTTCGCGCAAGGGTCCAGCGGGCATCACCCGGCCATTGCCAAATCCATATTCGCCATCCACGACCAGCAATGATAAATCTTTGTGCACGGACGGGTTTTGAAAACCGTCGTCTAAAACAATGGCTTGAGCCCCGGCTTCGATGGCCGCCAAAACACCCGCTTTGCGATCCTCGCTGACCCATGTGGGAGCAACTTTCGCCAATAACAAGGCTTCGTCGCCCACCCGGCGGGCGTTGTGAATGGCCAAGTCGACTTGGGTTGGTCCGCGTTCGGTGCCGCCATACCCGCGCAACAGAACATGAACATGAACATCCAGACTTTTCAGGCGTGCGACCAAATCCAGGGCAACGGGCGTTTTGCCAGCTCCACCCGCAACCAAGTTACCGACACAAATAATCGGCACAGAGGCTTTGTACGGGGTGGCCTTTTTTTGACGCAACGCGGCCATGGCCGATACGGCACAGCCCAACGGACGCAATAACGACGGCATAAGCCCATCTGTTTTTCGGTCCCAAAATTCTGGTGCGCGCATTTTAATTCTTTTCCGTAAAATTGAGGAATGGGGAGAGTTCATCTAAGACACGGTCTAGCACATGGGCCTCCGATGTTGCAATTTTCTCGGCTGCTTTCGCCATTTTTATTTGTGCCTTTTTATTTGTCAGAAGCCTGAGCACGGTCGCGGCCAATTCGTCTTCGTTTTGAACCGTTACGGCCCCATCCGCGTTGATTAACTTGTCAGCGATATCCATAAAGTTGGTCATGTCGGGACCAAAAATCAATGCACATTTTAACTGAGCAGGCTCAATGGGGTTTTGCCCACCGCCTTTGACCAAGGTCTTGCCGATAAAGACGGTCGAACACAGGCGGTAAAACAACCCCAATTCGCCCATGGTATCGGCAATGTAAACATCGGTGTCTGACGTGATGTTTTGGTTTTGGGACCGGACGGAAACGTTCAGGCCTTGTTCGCGAAGTTGGGCTGAAACTTCTTCACCCCGCGCAGGGTGACGCGGCACGATGACGGTCAGCAAACCTTGGATATCGGTTTTTAGGCTCGACTGAATTCGTCCACATAAAGCTTCTTCGCCTGCGTGGGTGGACGAAGCCAGCCACACCGAGCGATCGCCGATTTGGTCGTGAAGGGTCTGCAGATCATCTTTGTCGGCGGGCAACAGATCACAGGCGAATTTCAGATTTCCGGGAACGGCAACGGCCTTGGCGCCTWMRNCRGMWMARSGMYYSSSMYCGGTTTCGCTTTGTGCCAACACCAATCGAAACGACGATAAAAGGCGCCCGATCATCGCCCGACTTTTGGACCATTTTTCATAGGATCGGTTGGACATGCGTCCGTTCAAAACCACCATGGGGATGGCGCGTGCGCGGGATTCAATCACCAGATTGGGCCAGAACTCTGATTCCATCCATAAGGCTAAATCGGGTTTCCAATGTTCTAAAAAAGGCCGCACGTACGCCACGCGGTCCACCGGAACATATTGGTGGCGAGCATTTTTGGGCAGGCGGTCTGCCATTAATTTAGCCGACGTCACCGTGCCTGTGGTGATGAGAATCTGCCAATCAGGCTGGTCTTTTTCAAGGCGTTCGATCAGCGGCAGAACGGACAAGGATTCGCCAACGCTGGCGGCGTGAATCCACAACAGCTTGCCAGTGGGGCGGGGCAGGGAGGCAATACCAAGGCGTTCAGAAAACCGTTCGGCGTCTTCTTTGCCCGCCTGCAAACGCTTGTTTAAATAATAGCGAATAAGCGGGCCGCCCAAGGATGTCGCCATGCGGTACAGGGTTAGTTTCATGTGTGCTCCTCCTTTTGAGTGGGGGGAGCGGGCTCTGGTGTAGCTTGACCAAATTCGGCATCTAAATTTCTGGTCAGCGCATTCAGGCTGTCTTCCATGTTTTGACGAATGGCTTCTAAGTCTTCTTTGCTGGCTTTGCGCGGGACTTCGATGGCTTCGCCCATTTGAAATGCGCCGCGTGAAAAGGGTAAGGGGATTTGCATCTTGTCCCAAGAATTTAAGACCTTCATGCGGGACCCGGAACTGCTGACCGGGACCAGTACGGCGCCGCCCAAACGGGCCAAATCTATGGCGCCCCTCTGCATGCGTTGGCGTGGGCCTTTGGGGCCATCGGGKGTGATSGAACAMAYGCCSCCMGMTTTYAGRATTTTGACAATYTTKCGGGTGGCTTCGGTGGGGCTTTTTGATTCCAGCCAAATGGGAATCATGCCCAACCGCTCATAGGTTTTTCCGGCCAACTTGCCATCCCTGTGCGCGGTGGACAGTTGATACAGCGGGGGAGCATCCTTGGGCCAGCCAAATACTTTTGCCAACAATCGCCCGTGCCAAAAACACAGCACCACGGGTTTGCCTTGATCCAATATCGATTGAATGTTGTGCCAATCGCGCATTTCCCAATTCCCGCTAAAACGAACAAAACGAAAATACGCGGCGGCCAATCTGGTGATCAAGGACTGAGCCCAGTTTTGATTGAGGATGCGTTTGTGAATCTTCACAGCAGACCCCGTTCCTTAATGTTCTTCGCTGGCGAACTGCAATTGATAAAGATTAGCGTAAATGCCGCTCTGTGCCAAAAGTTCGTCATGGGTGCCTTGTTCCACAACCCGACCACCGTCCATCACATAAATCAAATCGGCTTTGACCACGGTGGACAAACGGTGAGCGATGACCAACGTGGTGCGGTCTTTCATCAATTCATTTAACGCCGCCTGAACGCGGCGTTCGGATTCGGTATCCAACGCAGATGTGGCTTCGTCCAGCAACAAAATAGGTGAGTTTTTCAACATGGCACGGGCAATCGCCAAACGTTGACGCTGACCACCGGACAACCGAACACCGTGTTCGCCAACCATGGTATCGTAACCATCGGGCAGCTGCAAAATGAAGTCATGGGCCGCGGCATGTTTGGCGGCGTGTTCAATGTCATCGTTGCTGGCGTCTAATTTTCCATAAGCGATGTTGTTGCGCACGGTATCGTCAAACAACATGATTTCTTGGCTGACCAAGGCCATGGAATCGCGCAAAGATTTAAACGTTACGTCTGCGATGTTTTGACCGTCAATGGAAATACTGCCCGATTGAATGTCATAAAAACGCGGCAACAAATTCATGATGGTGGATTTGCCCGCACCGGACGCGCCCACCAAAGCCACGGTTTTTCCGGCACCAATATGCAGCGATATATTTTTTAAGGCTTCGCCCTGATCGCCTTTGATGTCGTCGGCTTTGGGATAAGAAAAGAACACATCTTTAAATTTAACGTCGCCGGTTTTCACGTCAAGATCACTTGCGTTTTCAAGTTCGGTAATCGGGTTCATGTGGTCTAAGGCTTCGAACGTGCGTTGGGCTCCAGCTAGGCCTTCTTGAACGGTGGTGTTTAAATTCGCCAGACGTTTAAGCGGTTCGTACGCCAGCAGCAACGCCATGATGAAAGAGAAAAAACCACCGGGATCGGTCTGGTTTTCAATCACCCGATGTCCGCCATAAATGATAACAGACGTGACGGCGACCCCGCCCAAGGTTTCCATGATCGGGCTGGATAGAGCGCGTGTTTTCATGGACTTGAAATACAGCCGGTACAGGCTGTCGACCAACACGCCGATGCGTCCGCGTTCGTAATCTTCCATGCCGTAAGATTTGACCACGCGAATGCCCTGAAAAGTTTGTTCCAAAGCGGTCATGAACTGGCCCATTTCGACCTGAACATTCACGGTCACTTTGCGCATACGGCGGCCAATTTTGGCGATGGGAATGATGGCAATGGGGAACACCGTAAAGGCGATGATGGCCAGTTCCCAGTCTTGAATAAACATCACGGACACCAACCCGATCAGCGACAAAAGGTCTTTGCCAAAAACCGTAATTGCGTGCGATACAGCAACCCGCATGGCCCCCACATCAACGGTAAAACGCGACACCAATGTACCCGTGGCATTGTTGTGAAAAAAGCCAATATCCAAATCGGTCAGGTGACGATACAGACGTTTTTGCATGTCGGCGACAATGCTTTGCCCCACATGGGCCATTAACGTTGCTTGTACATATTGTGACACGCCTTTGGTCACAAACGTTGCAAAAATGGCCCCACCGATCAGCCACAGCATATCTCTGTCTTTGGCGATGAAAATTTCGTTGACCACGGGTTTCATCAACCACGCACTTAACGACGTGGCGACGGCCATGATCGCCATAAAAACAATCGCCAAGGCAAGCTTGCCCACATAGCCACGAATGCATTCGCGCCACAGTCGGTTCATCAAAACACGGGTGGAAATATGCGTATGGGGTTTAGACTTCACAGGCGACGCCGATCATTGTTCAATTGTTGAAGAGAACATAGCACGCGAAGTCGTTGAAAACAGCATTAAGTTCCGGCCTAAGTTACGGCTTAAGTCCCCGCGATGGTCAGCCCGTCGATGCGCACGCTGGGGGCGTCTAAACCATGGCGGAATTCAAGATCGTCGGCGGGGGTCATGTTTTTGAACATATCGTTCAAATTGCCCGCCACGGTGACTTCGGATACGGCATAAGTCAGTTCGCCATTTTCAATCCAAAACCCGCTGGCACCGCGCGAATAGTCGCCCGTGATGCCGTTCACGCCCATGCCGATCAGGTCGGTGACAAAAAAGCCTTCTTTGATGTCTTTGATCATGTCGGCAAGGCTTACTCTGCCGGGCTCTAGGTATAAATTTGAACTGGATGGCGACGGCGGTGAAGAGACGCCGCGTGAAGCATGCCCGGTGGGTTCTAACCCCAATTGACGCGCAGACCTTAAGTCCAAGAACCACGTGGTCAAACGACCGTCTTCGATAATGTTGCGTTTGTGGGTGGTTAGACCTTCATCATCGAAAGACGCCGAACGCAAACCGCGCATACGGTGCGGGTCGTCAACGATGTTCACACCCGCAGCAAAAATCTGTTCACCCATTTTGTCTTTCAAAAAAGACGTGCCGCGCGCAATCGAAGAGCCGTTAATCGCCGACGACATGTGGCCGATCAAGGTGCGCGATACGCGGGCTTCGTAAATGACCGGAACCTGAGTGGTTTTGATCTTTTTCGGGTTCAGACGTTTGACCGCTTTTTCGCCGGCATTTCTGCCGATGTCTTCGGCGCTCATTAAATCTTCGGCCCACACTGATCCTGAATAATCGTAATCGCGTTCCATGCCCAAACCTTCGCCCGCGACCATAGACGCGCTRAGGCTGTGRCTGGACCGTTCGTAAGTRTGGGCAAATCCRTTGCTGGCRGCCATGGCGACTTTGGAWTGYCCAAAWCCAGCCGATGCGCCTTCGCATTGAGCCACGCCTTGGACTTCCAATCCGGCTTCTTCGGCGGTGCGGGCCTGGTCTTTTAAATCATCCGCACTCAGTACGGCTGGATCGAACATGTCGTATTCGGTGACGGTGGTGGCCAGCTGTTCAGGGTCGGCGATGCCCGCAAACGGGTCGGCGGGAACCGATTTTGCCATGGCCACGGCGCGGGTCGCTAATTCTTCCAATGCGTCCGGGCTGGTGTCGGACGAAGACACGATGGCTTGGGCCAGTCCGTCGTCTTTTTTGACAAAGACCCGAAGCCCTAAATCTTGGCCTTCTGAACGATCCAGCTGTTCAACTTCGCCCATGCGCCAGGTCAGCGACAAAGATGTACCTTCGGCAAAGACCGCGTCAGCAACGTCGGCCCCTTTGCTTTGGGCGATTTTGATCAAGTCTTGGAGAAGCTGAAGTTTATCGGTCATAATGGTTTCCGTTTATTTTGAAAGAGCCTGTTATTCTGGAAGGGCCTGAGCCAGATCGTCTTTAAGGTCCAGTACGTCTTCGATGCCCACCGACAAGCGCACTAAATTTTCGCGAATGCCCATGGCGGCGCGCTCATCGTCAGACAAACGTTGATGGGTGGTGGTCGCCGGGTGGGTGATTAAACTTTTTACGTCGCCTAAATTGTTGGCGATGTCGATAATTTTCAGGGCGTTGATGGTTTTAAAAGCCGCCGCTTTGCCGCCTTTGACTTCAAAGGAAATCACCGTGCTGCCGCGACCAGACATTTGGGACATGGCCAGATCATATTGCCCATGGGATTTCAGGCCTGGATAATTAACCCGTTCGATGGAGCCAAGTTGTTCCAAGAATGTGGCGATATCCAGCGCATTTTGGCATTGGCGATCAACCCGAATGTCCAAGGTTTCTAAACCCTTTAACAACGTCCACGCATTAAAGGGGCTGAGGCTTGGCCCGGTGTTGCGGTAAAATGGAGTCAGCTGTTTTTCCATAAAATGCGCATCATTGCTGAGCACGGCACCGCCAAGACTGCGGCCCTGACCATCGATGTGCTTGGTCGCGGAATAGGTGACGATGTCGGCACCCAATTGTAAGGGGCGTTGCAAAATCGGCGTGGCAAAAACGTTGTCGACGATGACTTTTGCTCCGGCTTTGTGGGCCAGATCGGAAATCGCTTGGATGTCTAAAATTTCCAAGGTTGGGTTTGACGGGGTTTCCAAAAAGATCGCCTGCGCCGGAGTGGACAAAGCTTTTTCCCAAGCCTCTAAATCCGTGCCGTCTACAAATTCGGTTTTGATGCCCCAAGTCGGCAGGATGTTGGCGAGGATGTGAAAACACGCGCCGAACAAAGCGGTGGACGCCACCACCCGGTCCCCGGTTTTTAATTGACTGGCCAGCGCGCAAAAAACAGCAGCCATGCCGCTGGCGAGGCTGACACAATGGGTCGAGCCTTCTAACAAGCGCAGGCGTTCTTCGAACATGGTGACGGTGGGGTTGCCATAGCGTGAATACACATAATGGTCGACTTCGCCCAAAAAGCTCTGTTCGGCCTGTTCGGCGCTGTCGTACGCATAGGCTTGGGTCATGTATAAGGCTTCGGACACTTCACCGTGATGGGAACGTTCTAATCCGCCGCGCACCAATTTGGTGGCGGGGCGCCAGTCTTTTGTTTTTGCGTCATTATTGTTCGTCATGTCGGTTCTCCTGGGAACGTAAGTATAAAAAAAGCCCGAGCCGAAGCTAGGACCATTCCCACACATCGGCCTTTTAGCAGTTTGTTTTACGTGGCCGCAAGCCAGCCGGCCAAATCACCACGTGGGCCTAAAATGGGGCTTTGTGCGTCCAACGTCAAGGTGGTTGTTGTGGGCAAAATAATCCCCATATTTAAAGAAGTATTCTTTGTACAATCTGGTATAAGGGCTGAACACACATTCGGAGACGTCCCATGACCACCAACGCCACCACCCAAAACCTGTTTTTTGAACGCACCGGAATGGATCGTGACCGGGTGACCAAACTGGTCGATGATGCGCTGCAGGGGGCTGACGATGGCGAATTGTTCTTGGAATATCGCCAAAGCGAAAGTTTGATGTTTGACGATGGTCAGCTGAAGGGCGCAAATTTTGATACCGCCCAAGGTTTTGGCCTGCGTTCGGTTGCGGGCGAAACGGCGGGTTTGGCCCATGCCTCTGATCTCAGCGAAGACGCCATCAAACGCGCCGCTGAAACGGTCAAAACCGTAACGCGCGGTCATGGCGGCACTTTGGCCGGACCGCCCAGCGGCACCAATGTTAAACTGTATGACGATGAAAACCCCTTAAATAGCATCTCGTTCGAAAACAAAGTTGAATTGTTGGCGGAAATTGACGCTTACGTGCGGGCCAAAGATCCCCGCGTCAAACAAGTCACCGTATCCCTAGCCGGCAGCTGGCAAGCCATTGAAGTGGTGCGCCCCGGCGGACATGTGGCTGCAGATATTCGCCCCCTTGTGCGCATTAATGTTGCGGTTGTTGTGGGTCAAGGCGATCGCATGGAAAGTGGTTCTTTTGGCGCAGGCGGTCGGGCCGCTTATGATCAATGGATCACACCCGAAAGCTGGCAACACATTGCGGGCGAAGCGTTACGCCAAGCCATTGTAAACTTAGACAGCGTTCCCGCCCCGGCGGGTGAAATGTCCGTTGTCTTGGGCGCAGGCTGGCCCGGAGTATTGTTGCACGAAGCCGTGGGTCATGGTTTGGAAGGCGACTTTAACCGCAAAAAAACCTCAGCCTTTTCGGGCCTGATCGGTGAACGCGTGGCCTCGCCCGGTGTGACCATTGTTGATAACGGCACCATGGATGGATTGCGCGGGTCGTTGTCCATCGATGACGAAGGCACACCCACACAAAACACCATGTTGATCGAAGACGGCATTTTAAAAGGTTATATGCAAGATCGTTTGAACGGGCGTTTGATGGGGGGAAAATCCACCGGAAATGGGCGCCGCGAAAGCTATGCCAGCAATCCCATCCCGCGCATGACCAATACCTATATGTTGGACGGCGACAAAGACCCCGAAGAAATTCTGGCTTCGGTTAAAAACGGCCTGTATGCGGTCAACTTTGGCGGCGGTCAGGTGGATATTACGTCGGGCAAATTTGTCTTCAGCTGCACCGAAGCCTATTTGATCGAAAACGGAAAAGTCACGGCTCCGGTCAAGGGCGCCACGTTGATCGGTTCCGGCCCCGCAGCCATGAAAAAGGTCTCTATGATTGGCAACAATATGGAATTGGATACGGGCGTCGGCACCTGTGGTAAAGATGGCCAAGGCGTGCCCGTCGGCATCGGTCAACCAACGCTACGTTTGGACGATCTGACCGTTGGCGGTACAGCGGCTTAAAATCCATAACGCCCCAATTCAGGCTTTAAATTCATAGGAATGGGTAAGTTTAGGAAAAATATCTTGACGCGTTAAGTAGGCTGTGTTCTTATCAACGCAACGAAAGGCCACCAGTGCGTCTGCATCTCTGAAATCTTTACCCACCTCTCCATCCTACCGCTCCATCTCACCGCTCCATCTCACCGCCCCAGTTTTGAGGGCGATTCTTGGTTTCTAGCTGGCTTGCTTGAACTAAAGAGTATGCTAGGTTGCTTTTCGACAATTGGTTGAGGGGCGGTTTGTATGTTTACGCTAAGAATACGTTTTTGTTTTTTGCTGGTGTTTGCCGGAATACTTGGGCTGTTGAGCATCTGTCAATGACGGCGTAAAAAGGGACCACGATTCCGGAGTAAAAGGTTACCACCTTGGCAATGGTAATGCTGTGATGGTGCAGGTATGATCCA
>NVTL01000004.1 GCA_002401565.1 Rhodospirillaceae bacterium | reverse complement strand
ACCGTCGTTCCGGAGTCGCTCGGCAAATTCAGCCGCAATGACGGAACGGGTTTTCTCGGCGAGACGGCAGTAGGCGTCCCCCGTCGCAACGTGCAGCAACCGGTGGAGCGTCGACACGGGTGGCACGCCATGCGTCGTCGGCCAAACCGGTCCGCCAGATCGCCGGCCAGGGGCAGTAGGGAAGCCAGAACAACCAGGTACGCCGTCACGAGCCATGCGGAACGAGATACCGTAATGCCAAGGTCGTCGGTCACTTCTGGAAGTGCGACGGCGATCATCGTGGAGTTGAGCGGCATCAGCATCGCGCCGAGCATCTCGCCCGAACGGACGAGGTGGTGCAGATAGGCGCGCGACCACGTCGTGCAGACGGGGCAATGACAATCGGCGTCGAGCGGCGCCTGATCCTCGGCGAATTTCGCGTTGCGGATGTTGATCGGGCCGTCCCGGGTGAACGCCTGCCCGTTGCGTCCCGAGCGGGTTGGCAGCACGCAATCGAACATGTCGACCCCGCGCGCGACCGCGCCCACAAGATCGTCGGGCTTGCCGACCCCCATCGAATAACGCGGTTTATCGGTGGGCAGGTGGGGTGTGGTTAAGGCGAGTGCTTCAAACATTTTCGAGCGACCTTCGCCCACAGCCAATCCGCCGATGGCATAACCGTCGAACCCAATTTCGACCAAGGCCTTGGCCGATTGTTCGCGCAAATCATCATGCACGCCGCCTTGGCRAATGCCGAACAAGCCGTAACCGGGGCGCTGAATAAAAGCATCTTTGGACCGTTTGGCCCAGCGCATGGACAATTCGGTGGCGCGTTTGACTTCGGATTTTTCACACGGGAAGGGCGGGCATTCGTCAAAACACATGGTGATGTCGGCGTCTAACATGTGTTGAATTTCGATGGATCGTTCGGGCGTCAGTTCGTGCTTTGAACCATCAATATGGCTGCGAAAGGTCACGCCGTTTTCGTTCAGTTTGCGCAGATCGTTGAGGCTCATCACCTGAAAGCCGCCGCTGTCGGTCAAGATCGGACCGGGCCAGTTCATGAATTTATGCAAGCCCCCCAAGCGTTCAATGCGTTCGGCGGTGGGGCGTAACATTAGATGATAAGTATTGCCCAAAATGATTTCAGCCCCGGTGGCTTTGACGCTGCCGGGCAACATGGCTTTGACCGTGGCGGCCGTGCCGACGGGCATGAACGCCGGGGTTTGGATGCTGCCGTGGGCGGTGTGGACTTCGCCGCGCCGTGCCGTGCCATCGGTGGCTTTTAAATCAAAACTAAATTCGGTCATGTGTCTTCACCGTCTGTGCGTGTCAACAAACACGCATCGCCATAAGAATAAAATCGATAGCCGGACTTGATCGCATGAGCATACGCCGCATGCATGCGTTTGAATCCGGCAAAGGCCGCCACCAACATAAACAATGTGGACCGGGGCAGGTGAAAATTCGTCATCATCACATCAACGATTTTAAAGCGGTAACCGGGCGTGATGAAAATTGACGTGTCGTCGAAAAATTCATGCAGAGTACCGTCGTCATCGGCAGCACTTTCCAATACCCGCAAAGACGTGGTGCCGATGGCGATCACGCGTCCGCCAGCGGCGCGTACGTCGTTGATGGCCTTGGCGGTCTCGGCTGTGATTTCGCCGCGTTCGGCATGCATTTTATGGTCTTCTGTTTTGTCGACTTTTACAGGTAAAAACGTTCCGGCCCCCACGTGCAAGGTGACCTTGGCTGTTTTCAGGCCCCGGTCTTTTAAGCTTTGCAGCAGGGCGGGCGTGAAATGCAGGCCTGCTGTGGGCGCGGCAACGGCGCCTAATTTTTTTGCAAACAGAGTTTGGTAATCGTCAACGTCTTCGGCTTGTCCACCCTTGGTGCGTTTGATATAGGGCGGCAACGGCATGGAACCTTGAGCCTTCAGCGCCGCCATCAAATCATCGCCGCCGACATTGAATTTCAACGTGACTTCGCCGCCTTCGCCTTTGGCAATCACGGTGGCCGTAAATCCATCGGCGTAATCAATAACGTCATCGACCTTTAATTTTTTGGCAGGCCGGGCAAAGGCCAGCCACGTATCGGGGGCTTGTTGTTTGTGCAGGGTGACTTCCATGCCGGCTTCACGCCGCTTTCCGGTCAGCCGCGCGGGTATAACGCGGGTATCGTTAAACACGCAAATATCGCCCGGCTTTAAAAAAGCGGCTAGATTTGCCACCCCTTCATCGGTCAATTTATCGTGATTAACCACCAACATTTTGGCGCTGTCACGCGGGCTTGCCGGGGATTGGGCGATGTTGCCTTGGGGCAATTCAAAATCAAAAAGGTCGACTAACACTTGCACACTCACGTTTGCCTGAAGGTCTAAAGAGGGCGGAGAGTAAGGAAAAGCCTGATTTAAGGCAAGGCTTTGTGAAAAAGCTTACTCGGCCCATAAACCCACCCATAAACCCAACTATTTTTTGTGGTTAATAAAATTATTCATTATTTTAATGTATAAACTGGCTTTCTGGATTATTCTGCCCATATAGAGGGTAGCCAAGCGTGGTTTTGCTTGGCTGAAAGCTATATTCAGCTTATAACATAACATCCTTCTAATTTACGAAAGACCCAGCATCCATGGCTAAGAAGACGGCGAAGAAGACAATGATTGCGGTGGAAGGCAACGAAGCTGTTGCTTCCGTTGCGCACCGTTTGAACGAAGTTATTGCAATTTACCCCATCACTCCATCGTCCACAATGGGCGAGTTGGCGGATGCTTGGTCGGCGGAACAGCAAAAAAATATTTGGGGCAATGTTCCCGATGTTATGGAAATGCAATCGGAAGCCGGGGCCGCGGGCGCGGTTCATGGATCGTTGCAAGCGGGCGCGTTGACCACCACGTTCACATCATCGCAAGGTTTGTTGTTGATGATTCCCAACCTGTACAAAATTGCCGGTGAGCTTCATCCCTTCTGTATGCATGTTGCGGCGCGCACCATTGCCACGCACGCCTTGTCTATTTTCGGCGATCATTCCGATGTGATGGCGTGCCGTCAAACGGGCATGGCCATGTTGTCGAGCGCCACGGTGCAAGAAGCCCAAGATTTCGCCTGCATCGGTCAAGCCACGTCTTTAAGTTCACGCGTACCGTTCATGCATTTCTTTGATGGCTTTCGCACATCGCACGAAGTATCTAAAATTGAGTACCTAAGCGATGATGAACTGAAGCAAATGATCAGTCAGGACATGGTGGACAGCCATCGCAAGAATGCCCTGACCCCCGACAGCCCTGTGTTGCGTGGAACATCACAAAACCCCGATACGTTTTTCCAAATGCAAGAAGCCCGAAATTCTATTCATGACCGGGTGCCGGATATTTTAGAAGAAACGTTTGAGCAATTTGCGAAGATCACGGGTCGCAAATATGGTATTTTTGAATATCACGGCGCAGCCGATGCTGACCGCGTTGTCGTCATCATGGGATCAGGCGGCGACACCGTTCGCGAAGTTGCTAATTTCTTAAATGATAATGGCGAAAAAGTCGGCATGGTCCAGGTGCGTTTGTTCCGTCCGTTTGATTGGGAACGTTTTGTGGCATCCTTGCCAGACACAGTTAAGTCTGTTGCCGTGCTGGACCGCACCAAAGAAGTCGGCGCGTTGGGCGAACCTTTGTATATGGATATTATCACCGCTTTGAACCGGGCTCAGCGTCCCCTAAAAGTTATTGGTGGTCGTTATGGTTTGTCGTCCAAAGAGTTTACGGCGGCGCAAGCCAAGGCCGTGTTTGACGAATTGGTCAAAGAAAAATCTAAACCCACGTTTACGGTCGGCATCATCGATGATGTAACGCATCTGTCCTTAGATGTTGACGATACCTTTGAATGTAAATCCGAAGGCGTCAGCCGCGCTATTTTTTATGGCCTGGGTTCAGACGGTACCGTTGGTGCCAACAAAAACTCGATTAAGATTATCGCCGACAATACCGATCACTTTACGCAGGGCTATTTTGTTTATGATTCCAAAAAAGCCGGGGCGATCACCATTTCGCATCTGCGTTTTTCGCCCAATCCCATTCGGTCCAGTTATCTGATCCGCCAAGCTGAATTTGTCGCCTGTCACCAGTTTCATATGTTGGACAGTGTGGACGTGTTGAAAAGTGCTTCTCAGGACGGAACGTTTTTGTTGAATGCTCCGTATTCCAAAGATCAAATTTGGGACAAGTTACCCCGGACCATTCAGCAGCAAATCATTGAAAAAAATCTAACGTTTTATGTCATTGATGCCAGCCGCGTTGCGCATGATGCGGGCATGGGTAAACGCATCAATACCGTGATGCAGGTGTGCTTCTTTGGCCTGTCCGATGTGTTGGAACATGACGAAGCGATCACCCATATTAAAGACGCCATTGAAAAATCGTATGGCAAAAAAGGTCGTAAAATTGTTGAAATGAACTGGGACGCGGTGGACGCGGCACTTGCTCATTTGGAAAAAGTCGACGTGCCCGATGTGGCCAGCTCTACTTTCGATCTGCCGCCAATTGTATCRCCAAAGGCCCCGGATTTTGTGCAGAACGTCACCGCCAAAATGTTGGCTGGATTGGGCGATCAGTTGCCCGTCAGCGCGTTCCCCATCGATGGCACGTGGCCCATGGGCACAGCCAAATGGGAAAAACGTAATCTGGCGCTGGAAATCCCAGTCTGGGAAGAAGGCTTGTGCATTCAATGTAATAAATGTGCCTTTGTCTGTCCGCATTCCGCCATTCGCGTCAAAGCGTTCAGCGCAGACGAACTGCAAAGTGCTCCGGTTGACTTTAAGTCTATGGATTACAAAGGCCGTGAATTTGGCGAAGGCACWAARTATTCYGTSCAAGTSGCYCCCGAAGATTGCACSGGTTGCACSCTGTGTGTGAARGTCTGTCCGGGYAARGATAARRMMAAYCCAGAMCGYYTGTCTTTGGTCATGCAACCGCAACCGCCGTTGCGCGCAGTTGAGGCTGAAAACTTTGAGTTCTTCTTGGAAATTCCAGAGGCCGACCGTAATGCTCTGCGTCCAAACTTAAAAATGAGCCAGTTTGCCGAACCTCTGTTCGAATTTTCTGGCGCCTGTTCTGGCTGTGGTGAAACACCGTATATCAAATTGCTCACCCAATTGTATGGGGACCGTTCGGTGATTGCGAACGCCACCGGGTGTTCTTCGATTTTCAGTGGCAACCTGCCCACCACGCCGTATTCCTGTAATTCCGATGGACGTGGTCCGGCGTGGGCGAACTCGTTGTTCGAAGACAACGCCGAATTTGGTTTAGGCATTCGCTTAGGCTTAGACCATCACTATGAACATGCCTGTGAACAGCTTTCCAATTTATCTAAAGTTTTGGATACCCAATTGGTTGAGGCTATTTTAGGCGCTGATCAATCAGCCGAGGCCGGCATTACAGCTCAACGTGAACGGGTTGTTCAATTGAAAACGGCCCTTGAAAAAGACGGCTCGACCAAGGCTCTGCAACTGAAAGACATCGCCGATTATTTGGTTAAAAAGTGCGTATGGATTTTGGGTGGCGATGGCTGGGCCTATGACATTGGTTATGGCGGTGTTGATCATGTTTTGGCATCCGGTGCCAACGTCAATATTTTGGTGATGGATACCGAAGTCTATTCCAATACTGGCGGTCAACAATCCAAAGCGACGCCCATGGGCGCGGTTGCAAAATTTGCCAGCTCGGGCAAAGAATTGCCGAAGAAAGATCTAGGCCTGATGGCGATCAGTTATGGTCATGTGTACGTGGCCAGCGTCGCTTATGGCGCCAAAGATGCACAAACCATGAAAGCCTTTGTGGAAGCCGAGCAGTTTGATGGTCCATCGTTGATCATCGCCAATTCCCCGTGCATCGAACACGGTTATGATTTGGGCGATAGTTTGGAACATCAAAAATTGGCGGTGGATTGTGGTTATTGGCCGCTGTACCGTTTTGATCCGCGCATGGCGGACAAAGGCAAAGCGTCTTTGCAATTGGACAGCCGGCCACCATCAGCGCCTTTGGCTGATTATCTGGTTCGCGAAAACCGCTTCCTTCAAGTTAAGCGCAAAGACCCCGAACGTTTTGAACGCTTGGTGAAAACCTTGGAAGCCGATTTGGCTCATCGCCGTAAAGTGTTCGAAGCTTTGACAACGGTCATGCCTGACCCTGTACCTGACGCCGCAGAATGAAACACGACCAGCAAAAAAAACGCCTTAAAGAATTAAGAGCTCAAATGAAAGCTCATGGGTTGGGGGCGTATTTGGTGCCCCGTGCGGATGAACACCAAAACGAATATGTGCCGCCGTGCGCAGAACGTTTAAATTGGATCAGTGGCTTTAACGGCACCGCCGGGCTGGCCGTCCTTACTATGGATACGGCGGCGATGTTTGTCGATGGTCGGTATACGCTGCAGGTCCAAGACGAATGTTCAGACGATTTTTGGAAATACAAACACCTCACCGATAATCCTTTGGATCTTTGGTTGTCCAGATTATTATCGTCGGGCGATAAGGTCGGTTTTGATCCCAAGCTGTTTACGAATGCAGGGCTGGGTCGGATTAAAACGGTTTTGGAAAATGCTGGTATTGAACTTGTCGCCATCGCAGAAAACCTAATTGATACACTCTGGAAAGACCAGCCGGCCCCACCGGTGGGGGCTGTGTTTTTGTACCCAGAAATTTATGCGGGGGAAGCGTCCAAAATTAAACGCCAACGCATTGCGGATGGTTTAATCGACGCCGCTCAAGACGCTCTGGTGATTTCTTCGCCCGATAATTTGGCGTGGTTGTTTAACATCCGGGGCAGTGACTTGGCCTTAACGCCGATTGCTTTGGGTTATGCGATTTTAAAATCCGATGGTTCATCGACCCTGTTTATGGATGGCCAAAAACTAAGCACAGATGTTCAAAAGCATCTTCAAGACGATGGCATTTTGATGGCTTCACCCGACCAATTTGAAGCAGCCTTAAAAACGTTTAAGGATGAAACCGTACGGGTCGATCATGTTACGGGCAGTGCCTTCATTGTTGATGTTTTGCGCAAATCCGGGGCCAAAGTTGATCTGGGTGCAGACCCTTGCACTCCTGATAAAGCCTGTAAAAACGATACCGAATTGCAAGGCATGCAAAAAGCTCACGTCCGCGATGGCGTAGCGTTGGTGAAGTTTTTCAATTGGTTTAAAAAACAAAAGCCCGAGGGTGAAACGGAATGGACGGTTTCAGAACAACTGGCGCGTTTTCGCGAACAAGGCGATCTGTATAAAAGCCTCAGTTTTGAAACCATTTCGGCGGTCGGTGCCAATGGTGCGATTGTGCATTACGGACTAACCAAAGAAAAAGCCAGTCCGCTAAAATGCGGCGAGCTCTATTTGGTCGATAGTGGTGGCCAGTATTTAGACGGCACCACCGATGTCACCCGCGTTCTGGCGATTGGCGAACCGACGGATGAAATGGTTCGGCGTTATACACAAGTCCTAAAAGGTCATGTTGCGGTCAGTTCGGCGCGCTTTGTCGTGGGCACCACCGGGGCAGGGCTTGATCCTTTGGCTCGACAATTTTTATGGGCTGATGGTGTGGATTATGATCACGGCACCGGGCATGGCGTGGGCTGTTATTTATCGGTCCACGAAGGCCCGCAAAGCATTTCCAAACGTGGCACAGCGACCAGCCTGAAACCGGGCATGGTGTTGTCAAATGAACCGGGCTATTACAAAGCCGGGGCCTTTGGTATTCGCATTGAAAGCTTGCTTGTGGTCAAAGCATTAGAGCCTCAACCGAAAAATGCAGAACGCGCAACCCTTGGGTTCAAAACGTTAACCCTAGCCCCGTTTGAACGCAGCCTGATTGATGTTGATATGTTGACAGCCGACGAATGTGATTGGATCGATGCCTATCATCGTCGCGTGCGCGAAACGTTGGTGCCGCTGTTAAATGAAGACGACGCTGCCTTTTTAAAGCAAGAAACGCGTCACATCCATCCGCGTTGTTTATAGTATTTTACAGCCCCAGCATGCAGGGGTGCGGTGAGACCTGTGAGCATGTCTTTTTCTTTTAAAAGAGTAAATGCAGGATGTGCGCCTTTAAGGTCTTCAAGCTGTTCAAAAACCGTTTTCACATAATCGTAAACCGCTTGTTCTGATAAGGCCGTGCTGGCAACAACGGTGGCTTTTACGGCGAACGTTTGGGTGTCGTGATCAACGCCTTTATACGTTCCCGCCGGAATGGTGGTCATCACATAATACGGTTTTTGGGTAACAAAATCGTGAATGGCTGGGGAATCGATGTTGATTAAGTCGACRGGTACGGCATTGGCCGGGTCGGCCATCGCATCCGATGGATTGCCCACGGTGTAAAAAAACGCCGAAAATTTGTTATCGATCAAGGCGCGTGAGGCTTCGGCCTGTTGCAGGCCTTCGGCTTGAAGGTCATTTTTCGGATCGAGTCCATATAGGCGCAAAATATCCAGCGCGTTACCGCGTTGCCCGGAACCGGAATTTCCGATGTTGACGATCTTTCCCTTAAGGTCTGTAACGGATTTAATGTTTGCGTCGCGGCGCGCCATTAACAATACGGTTTCAGGGTGCAGGCTAAACACCGAACGCAGAGCCTTGGTCGGTTCCCCGGCCCAACGGCCTTCGCCCATGGTGGCTTCATAATTGACGTCAGACTGGGTGATGCCAAAATCCAACAAGCCGCGCAAGACGGCGTTGATGTTAAAAACAGAGCCCAACGCTGGGCGACCAATACAGTGATAGTCTTCGGCCTTGTGGGTGTTTAAAAGTTTGCAGGTTTGCAGGGCAACTTGATAATACACGCCGGTCACAGAACCGCCGCCAATCAAGATGTCCTGAYTGGCWWGGGCRCCAAARCTCCCYGCCGTTAAGCYYRAASWAAAYGTAATCRCTTGYGYCAAAAGCTTAAGCTTTYGCATGCCGYWCCCYTTYNMTAYSCCYTCTTTTYTTGAAGGTTTWGAAAGASRTAKCAGNGTTTWGRSMNAAAAGTAGAGCCTTAAGGCGTTTTATTCATCGAGGCATTTCAGCTCTTCGGCGGAAAAGAACGCTTGTCTTTCGGCCACGGGCAGGGCTTCGACGTAGGGAAACACAACCGCTGATGCACCGGTGGTGGGCATGAGGCCATGGCAATCGGAACACATGGCCATGGTTTGAATTTTAGCCCGTTTCATGACGCTTTCGATGACCGGAACACACCGTTGTGAAAAGCTGTGTTTGCTTTTGAAACGGGGCAAATCTTGGATGCGTTCAGGTTTAAATTTAGAGGACCATTTTTTTGCGGTGCGCAAAATTCCCGGAGGACGCAAGTATTTAACGCGCTTGCCTTCCTTGAGTTTTTGGGCTTTCATTTCGGCGAAAATTTTCTCATTCTTTGCCAAAACAACATCGTTAGAATTTTTCACAAAATATTCGGTGAGGACTTTTACCGTGGCGTCGTCAAGGCTGGCATCATCACCGAAATGATCCGAAAGATTGCCCATAATTTTTTCCCAACTGGCTTGGGGTAACAAAATCGGAGGATAGGCCATATGGCAATCACTGCATTCTGTTTTGGCGACGGGGTCCTTAACCACGGGAAGCGATCCCGCCTGAGCCGAAGTCACACTGAAAAGCAAAACCGAAGCCGCAAAAATAAGTGAACGCATAATGGGAACCCCCTCAAAAAAGCAAAAAACTCTATGTTTGTGCGAGCATTCTGCATCGTGGCGACTGAATGGGGCCTGAATGCGACATTTTCTTAGGTTTTGTCGGTGTTGCGATTGCGCAGGTTTTGGGAAAACGATTGCGACATGATGCGCGATACTTCTTGGTCAACCTGTTCGGAAAGGCGAAAAAATTTATCGGTGGATTCGATAATGCTTTCGGTGCCGGTTTGGGCCTTAACGGTCTGAATTAAGGCATCGCCGGCCGCATGCATTTCCCGGTGCACGGTTTCCAGTCGTCGGTAATCGTCCCTGGTCACGCCGACTTTGCCCATGTTGGGGTTCCATTGCCCCAATCGGCAGTGCGCGGGGCTGTGTCTGAGGTCCAATTTGGGCAGGTGCTGCCATTCATCAGGGGGGCTCATGGTTAGGGTGTAAACGGTGTCTAAAACCTTGCCGCGGTAGGTTAGGTGATTCATCCACGCAATGTAGAAAAAGCTGATTTCCGAAGATGGATAGGCCGGACTTTCTTCCAGTAAGCGAATGAAATCAAACAGCGGCATAGGTCTGGCCATCCAAAACCCCTGTCCTTCGCTGCACCCAGAGGCCAGCAAAAAGGAATAGGTCCCTTCGTTTTCGATGCCTTCGGCAATGGTTTTGATGGAAAGAGCACGGGCCATTTGCAGGCTGGACCGCACAATGTGCGTGCTTTTGGCATCCTTTTCCATGCGCCCGACCACGCCTTGGTCGATTTTAAGTGCGGAAAACGGCAATTGGCTGAGCACGTCCAAAGACGAATAGCCGGTACCAAAATCATCCATGACAATTTCGACACCCAATTCGACCAAATCCAAAAGCGTTTTGCGAATGCGTTCGTTGCGATCCAAAATGGCTGTTTCTGTAATTTCAATTTGGATGTTGCCGGGATTGATCAGTTGGTTGCCGATGAAGCTGCGCAGCATTTTAACCAAATAGGGCGAATGCAAATCCTTGGCCGAAACGTTAAAGGCAATTTGAATGTCGGGTTTGTGTTCGCGGATTTTCGCGATGTCTTGGACCAGTTCGGTCAACATCACCGCCGTGATGTCGGTGATAAAACCCGTTTCTTCGGCCAGAGGTAAAAAGTCGCCGGGCGGAATAAGGCGACCGTTTGATTTGGTCCACCGCAGCAAAGCTTCACCGCCCGTGATCAAACCCGTTTGAAAAGAGATTTTAGGCTGAAAGTGAAAACAGAATTCCCCCCCGTAAAGGGCGGCCTCAATTTCATCCATTGTAATCTTTTCGTTAGGCATGGATTTGCAACTCATGATATTTTTTATCTAATAAGGACACTACCACATTAATTTATTTAAATGAATCAATTGTTTCTCAATAAATGTGGCCCTTAAAAATAGGATCGACAGAGTTGCCCCATTCGTTTTTGTAAGAGTCCAAAAGATGTTCAGCCGGGCTCTTGCCAGATTCCGCAATTTGCATCAAAGGCTTTAAAAAGTGGCTTTCATCTAAGCCAACGGGGCTTAATTTTGCGCGCCCCACCAAACCGTCGTGGGCGATTTCTAAAACGTCCAAGGCAATGTCGCCAACGGTGATGTCTCTGAACGGAGTGCTCAGGGCTTGGGTCGGTACGGTTGCCCGCAAATAGTCATGTTCTTCCTGTGTCCAGTCTTTGATCATGGTCCACGCAGCCTCTAAAGACGCACTGTCGTATAACAAGCCGACCCACAGGGCGGGCAGGGCGCACAGGCGGTTCCATGGTCCGCCATCGGCACCGCGCATTTCCAGGAATTTTTTCAAACGGACTTCGGGGAACGCCGTGGTCAGGTGGTCTTCCCAATCTTTGATGGTCGGATATTCACCGGGCAGGGCAGGAAGTTTTCCGTTCATAAAGTCGCGAAACGATTGTCCCGTTGCATTGATGTAGGCGCCGTTTCGATACACAAAATACATGGGCACATCCAACATGTAATCCACATACCGTTCGAACCCAAAACCATCTTCGAAAACAAACGGCAACGTGCCGCAGCGATCCGGGTCGGTGTCGGTCCAGATGTGGCTACGATAGCTGAGCAAACCATTAGGCTTGCCATTTTTAAACGGAGAATTCGCAAACAAAGCCGTGGCAATGGGTTGCAAGGCCAGCGATACCCGAAACATTTTAACCATGGTGGCTTCGCTGTCGAAGTCTAGGTTCACCTGTACTGTACAGGTTGCTTTCATCATATCGATGCCAAGCTTGCCCCGTGTCGGCATGTATTCTTGCATGATTTTATAGCGATTTTTGGGCATCAATGGAAGCTCATCCAGGCTGGACCTTGGCTGATAGCCCATGCCCAAAAAGCCAATGCCCATTTCGGCGGCGATGGCTTTGACCTGTTGCAGGTGCGTGCCGACTTCTTTGCAGGTGTCGTGAATGGTTTCCAGCGGCGCGCCGGAAAGCTCGACTTGTCCGGCGGGTTCCAGAGTAATCGACGATCCGTCGTCTTGAAGCAGTGCAATAATATGACCGTCTTCGGCAACGGGTTTCCAGCCAAATTGCTCTAATTTTTCCAACAACAGCTTAATGCCGTGATCACCCTCATACGTCAAGGGGCTCAGGTCATCCGTGCGAAAGGCGAATTTTTCATGCTCGGTGCCAATGCGCCAAGCTTCAACGGGCTTGCAGCCGCTCGCAATATAGTCAATCAGAGGCTGTTTTGTTGTAATCGGTTCGCTCATGATAGGTCCCGCATAAAAATTTTTGATTCACAAGTGTGTATAATGCCGTTTGCACACCCGTACTGCAATGCCGTAAAAGATATATATGACAGAACAAGCTCACCACAACCCAGCCAGCGATATAATATCCGAAAGCTGGATCATGCGCACAACGCCCAAAGCGGTGCGCCCGTATATGATGTTGATGCGCCTTGATCGGCCAAATGGGTCATGGTTGTTGATGATGCCGTGTTGGTGGTCGATTACCTTGGCTGCAGAAAACACGTGGCCGGACCTGAGGCTTCTTGTCTTGTTTGCGTTGGGGGCCTTTATTATGCGCGGCGCCGGCTGCGTGATGAATGACATCGCGGATCGTGATTTTGATGGTCAAGTGGCGCGCACCGCAAATCGGCCCATTCCCAGCGGCTTGGTGAGCGTGCGTAACGCTATTCTTTTTGCCGGATTGCTGTGTTTGTTGGGCCTTGCCATTTTGGTGCAACTCAACCTTTTTGCCATTGGTATAGGCATTTTGTCTCTGGTGACGGTGCTTATTTATCCTTACATGAAACGCTTTACCTATTGGCCCCAATTGTTTTTGGGCATTGCCATCAACTGGGGCGCCTTGTTGGGTTGGGCGGCGGTGCGCGGCGAATTGGGGCTGGTGCCGGGTCTGTTGTATCTTGGCGGTATTTTTTGGACATTGGGCTATGACACCATGTACGGACATCAAGACAAAGAAGACGACATCCGGGTTGGCATTAAATCAGCCGCCTTGCGTTTGGGCGACGCAACGCCCGCGTGGATGGTGTTTTTTTATGTCACGGCCGTTGTTTTGATTGGTGCGGCGGGTTGGTTCGCGGGTTTGAATGCATACTTTTATCCAGCTCTGTTGATCGCGTCTTTGCACTTGGTATGGCAAGTGGTGACGTTGGATATTCACAACCCTAAAAACTGTTTGCAACGGTTCAGTTCAAACCGCGATTTTGGTATTTTGGTGTTCTTGGCCTTTTTAATCGGGCATGTTTTATAAACTTGTTTGCCTTAGCTTTTGCGTATGATCAGTGCGGATTTGTTCACTTTTTATATGAGAGAGAATAAAACCATCAAGGTCGTCTTGACCGGGCATGATCAGCGATTGAGCATAGCGTAGAACCTCAGTTTGTGACATTTGAGACAAAGCTATTGTTTGGCCATTTTTCTGCAAACATCCCTTTGCGGACAAATAAGCATGGGCATGGTTTAAAACTTCCCCTGTTTGCAAAACCAAATGAATGTTGGCTAAGGGGGTATAATGATAATTGACGCCGATGCTTTCGGTTTTGTGCATGTGGGCTAATTGAGCATCATCCAGCCACGTTACAAAAACGTCACTCTTGATTTTGGGAACATAGGCCAGCGTCGCGGGTATTGATCCGTATGCCGTAAAATGCGCGCTGTAAACGGCTTGGTAATCCTGCAAGGCGGCGCGGGTGACCGAAATTGGATTGCTTAAAAGAGCAGGGACCTCTTTAAATTTCGCAACCAATCGATCCGGCGACGCGTTTGATCCCGAAGCAATAACCCGGTGGGGATTGGTTGGCGTGGTGGTGCTATCCAACGGCCGCCAACCGTCCTGATCAACCAGATAAGACGTGTCAGGAATGAAAAAGGGGTAGGCCTTGGCGTGTTCTATTAAGGTGCGGGACATCAATTGTTGATGTACTGATCAATATCAACATCATCCAACTGTTCGGGTTTTAAGAACTGTTCGGCATAGTCAATAAAGACGCCACTGGTCAGCAAAATTTTGAACAGGTCTTCGTCAATGTGCTTGTCTTTGACCATGAACGACAAAATCTTGATGCTTTCCGATAATGTTTTGGCTTTTTTATAGGGTCTGTCGGCCGCCGTCAGGGCTTCGAAAATATCGGCAACCGCCATGATGCGGGCGGGGACCGACATGTCCTCTTTTTTCAGTTTTTTAGGATAGCCCGTGCCGATCAGCGTTTCATGGTGCGCCCCGGCATATTCCGGAACGTTTTTCAAATGTTTGGGAAACGGCATTTGGTTCAGCATGATGATGGATTGGGTCACGTGGTTTTGAATGATATAGCGATCTTCGGTGGTCAGCGTGCCGCGCGCGATGGACAGGTTATAAATTTCGCCCCGGTTAAATAATTTTTCAGGAACGTCCATTTTAAAGCCAAATTTTTCGACATCTGGCGATTGGAAGTTGCCATCGCGTTCAAAAATATGTTCGGCCTTGTCGCTGAGCAAGTTTTCAACAACGGGCAGTGTCGCCGCAGGTTCGACTTCTTTGCGCAACAATTCATCATGCGAAATGCCGAGGCGGTCGTCTAAGGTGCGGGTCCACGTCTGTGTTGCGATTTCTTGAATGCGTTCAATTTTTTCCGGCGCCATGTATTCGCCACCGACATTGCATTCAGCCACAAAGGCATAATCATCATCAATTTGGCCCAGCGCCATGTCCAAATCGGCTTTCAGTTCGGCTTCAACGCCGCCTTTTGCCACGGCTTTCCAAAAATCGACTTCCAGTTCGCATTTTTTAAGTTCAAAACGCATGCGGATTTCGTGGATGCGGTCGGCGATGGTTTCAAGTTTGGTGGATTTGTCGACCACGTATTCCGGCGTCACCACCTTGCCGCAATCGTGAAGCCAGCTGGCCAGATGCAATTCGCGAAACCCGGCCTCGTCCAAGGTGAAGTCTTTGAGTTCGCTTTCAGTATCGTTGACGGTGGCTTCGGCCAACATGCGGGCCAGTTCAGGCACGCGTGCACAGTGGCCGCCTGTATACGGGGATTTGGCGTCAATCGCGCCGCCGATGACCATGATAAAGCTGTCCATCAGACGGGCCTGGGCCAAAATCAGCATTTGATTGTCTACGGCCACGGCGGCTTGCGATGCTAAGGCTTCGATCATCGGGACAATTTTGTCGTGAAAGGCAACCGATGCACCGGCCTTGTCTTGGGCATTCAGCAATTGCAAAACACCGATGACTTCGCCGGAATGGTTTTTTAAGGGTACGTTGAGGAACGATTTTGACCGATACCCCGTGCTTTCATCAAATTTACGCGGGCCAGTGAAATCAAAATCGCTGGCTTCATAGACGTCGGCAATGTTTACCGTCTCGCCAGATACGGCAACGTGAGAAGCCACGTTTTGGTGATTGGCTTCGCCCGTTTGGGGGTCGTAAACGCTGATGGGGGGGAACGGAATATCTTCGCCGGTGGTGCCGCCCTTGGCAATGTTTAGGGTGTCGTTGCGCATGATGACGAATTTGAGGAATTTTCCGTCGGATTCAAACTCAAAGACCGGATCGGGCTCATCGTCTTTGTCGACCATGTTACCGCACAAATACAGCGTTCCGCCGTCGGCTTTACACAAATCCTTAGCTTCTAACAAAATGGTTTCTAAAAGACGATTATGGTCGCGCTCAGCCGAAAGCGCGATGCCGATTTCAATCAGCTTCGCGTAATCTACGTTTGAGACGTCTTCCAGCGAAGCGTCTTTTGTTTTGTCCCCAGCGTTAGACGACATGCCCATAGTGTCCGAAATGGTTGTTTTCGGCCTTCTTTATTTCAATTAGGTTTAATTAAAGCACTGATTTTACGTTTAGAAAATACTCTATTCGTTATATAACATAAATTAGCACTTCAGTATGATGGTGATCACAGTTGCAACGCAGGTAAGAAAATACTTATGGCCTACAAATCATTAAGAGATTTTATGGATGAATTGGAACGTGCTGGGGACCTGGTTAGGGTGGCTAAGCCTGTGGCACCGCATCTGGAAATGACCGAAATACAAACCCGCCTCATGGCCGAAGGCGGCCCGGCTGTGCTGTTTGAAAATCCAGTCCATGAAAATGGCGAAGCCTATGGTGTGCCTGTGTTGGTGAACCTGTTTGGCACGGTCGAACGGGTGGCCCGCGGCATGGGGCGCAAGCCTTCGGGACTTCGTGAAATCGGCGAAACTTTGGCCTTTTTGCGTCAACCTGAACCGCCCGGCGGCTGGCGGGAGGTCTTGGAAATGGCGCCGTTGTTAAAAACCATCATGTCCATGAAGCCCAAAACCGTTAAATCAGCCCCTTGTCAAGAGGTCGTGATCACAGGCGATGACGTGGATTTGTCAAAATTGCCGATTCAAGGCTGTTGGCCCGGTGAACCGGCTCCGCTTATTACATGGCCGTTGGTGATCACCGAAGGCCCCGATCCTAAAAATGACAAGCGCGACGTCCCTAATTTGGGCATTTACCGCATGCAGGTGACGGGGAAAAATACCACATTGATGCGTTGGCTTCATCACCGGGGCGGAGCTCAGCAATTTGCGCGGTGGAAAGAATTGCGCTCTGACCCGATGCCGTTGGCGGTGGCGATTGGCGCCGATCCGGGCACAATTTTGGCCGCCGTGACACCCGTTCCCGATACTTTGTCTGAATATCAATTTGCCGGATTGTTGCGCGGCGAAAAAGTTGAATTGGTCAAATGCAAAACCGTGCCCTTAAAAGTCCCCGCCACGGCTGAGATCATTTTAGAAGGCCACGTCAGCCTGTCCGACCAAGGTGACGAAGGTCCGTACGGCGATCACACGGGGTACTATAATAATGTAGAACCGTTCCCGGTGTTCACGATCAGCGCCATCACCATGCGCCAAAAACCGATTTATTTGAGCACCTATACGGGCCGTCCACCGGATGAACCCAGTATTTTGGGCGAAGCCTTAAACGACGTATTTGTGCCGTTGTTCACACAACAATTCCCAGAAGTCCGCGATTTCTGGTTACCGCCAGAGGCGTGTTCGTACCGCGTTGCCGTGGTCTCCATGAAAAAGGCTTACCCCGGTCATGCCAAACGCATCATGTTGGGCGTGTGGTCATATTTGCGCCAATTTACCTATACTAAGTTCGTGATTATCGTTGACGAAGACATCAATGCGCGCGATTGGAACGATGTGATTTGGGCCATGTCCACCAACGTTGATCCGGCCCGTGATGTCACCATGATTGAAAATACGCCGATTGATTATTTGGACTTTGCCTCCCCGGATTCAGGTCTGGGCTCAAAAATGGGCATCGATGCCACCACCAAAATTGGCCCGGAAACCAAGCGCGAATGGGGCGAAAAAATTCGCATGGATTCCGACGTGGTCGATAAGGTTAGCGATATGTGGGACGAACTTGGGTTGCCCGGTTCAGGTAAACCCATCTGGAAATAATCAAATTAGCTCTAATTCTTTCGTGGCTTTAAAGTTTCTGGTACTGTAGAACAAGCTTAACTGCGCTTGCGAACGATTTCGCGCGCAAAACCCGCACTCTGAATGTGCACTCCGAAAGAAATGATATGTCTGAATTTGAAGGTGTCCTTCCGGCGCTTGARTCTGCGCTCACCAATCGTGGTTATGAAACCCTGACCCCCGTGCAAAARGCCGTTTTGRCGCCWGAAYTCGAAGGCRYMGACRYCTTGGTTTCCGCACAAACSGGATCWGGTAAAACCGTGGCYTTTGGTTTGKCTTTGGCRCCGRSCCTRTTRGAWGGCRMAGAYCGYTTTGRTAAAGCCGCTAAGCCTTTGGCTTTGGCGATTGCCCCMACACGGGAATTGGCGCTTCAGGTGATGCGGGAAYTGGAATGGTTRTATGCCGACACCGGGGCAAARGTAATYTCGTGCGTGGGCGGCATGGACATGCGCACCGAACGCCGAAATTTAAACTTTGGCGCTCATATCGTGGTCGGTACACCGGGTCGTTTGCGCGATCACGTTGAACGCGGGTCCTTTGATACATCGGGCTTAAAAGCCATTGTCTTGGACGAAGCCGATGAAATGTTGGACATGGGCTTTCGTGATGATCTGGAACATATCTTAGATTCAGCACCCAAAGACCGCCGCACACTGATGTTTTCGGCCACCGTGCCAAAATCCATTGCGACCTTGGCAAAACGTTATCAACGCGACGCCGTGCGTTTGAATGTGCAATCAGATTCCAAACAACACGTCGATATTCAATATCAAGCCTTAACCGTTGCCCCAAACGATAAAGAAAATGCGATTATCAATGTGTTGCGGTATTACGATTCCCAAAATGCGATTGTCTTTTGTGGTACGCGCGCCAACGTCAACCATTTGACCAGCCGTTTGAATAACCGTGGATTTTCCGTGGTGGCGTTGTCAGGTGAACTTAGTCAAAATGAACGTACGCATGCTCTGCAAGCCATGCGTGACGGTCGGGCACGGGTCTGTGTCGCCACCGACGTGGCGGCGCGCGGTATTGATTTGCCGAATTTGGATTTGGTTATTCATTCCGACATTCCCAAAAACAAAGAATCTTTGTTGCACCGCAGTGGCCGCACCGGCCGGGCCGGACGCAAGGGAACTTGTGCGTTGATCATCCCCCACAATTGGCGCAAACGTACCGAACGTTTGTTGGATAGTGCACGGATTGACGCCGAATGGGCCAAGCCGCCGTCCAGCGAAGACATCATGAAAAAAGACCGCGAACGTGTCTTGACTGCGGACATTTTAAGCGAAGAATTAACCAATGATGACCGGGCTTTTGCGGCTGAATTGTTGTCGCGTTATAGTGCCGAACAAATTGCCGTCGCTTTTGTGCGGTCACAAACCGCCAAGCAACCAGCCCCCGAAGAATTGTTGGATTCCGGTCCTCCGTCAAAGGATCGTTATGAACGCCAAGACCGCAAACAACGTTCCTCGCGCGATGACTTTAAAAAGGGTGTGTGGTTCTCGTTGAATGTGGGCCGCAAACACACCGCCGAAGCGCGTTGGTTGTTGCCGATGTTGTGCCGGGCCGGTCATGTCACCAAAAACGAAATTGGGGCTATTCGCATTCATCATGACGAAACCCATGTGGAACTTGAACCGGGCTGTGTCGACAGATTTTTAGAATCCGTTGGTCCCAGCCGTAAAGTTGAAAAAACCATCACCGTCACGCGCTTGGATGGCATTCCAGCCGAGCCCAAGGATTCTGCCAGAGATGTGCGCGGCAAGCCTTACGTGGGTAAGAAAAAAGAATTCGGAAATTCCAAACCTGATTACAAAAGAAAATCCGAAAAGCCTTCTTTTGATGAGGGCGATAACGATGGCCGGGAAGACAAAAAATCTTGGGATAAACCACGGGACAAACCACGGGATAAAGACGGTCGGGAAGACAAGAAATCTTGGGATAAGCCGCGTGATAATAAGTCAGGCGGAAACAAACCTTGGGATAAAAAGAAACCCAAAGGCAAAAAGCCGTTTAAGGCCAAAAAATCTGAGTCTGGCGAGGCTGCTAAAGACACAGTCAAACCCATCGGCAAACCCACCAACCGTCCAAAGAAATTTGTTGGCGGACCAAAAGGTGGCGGGAAAGCCGCTCGGTTCGCTAAAGGTGCTAAAGGAAAAGGCGGAAAAGCAGGTTCTGCTCCGCTCAAGCGGAAAGTCCTTAAAATTAAAGGGTAGTCAAAAGAGGCGCCTACTTTTGACGCCAAGCCAGACCATCAACTTTCCAGCCGCTGATTTTTCCGCGCTGGTTGTTGGTGTCTGGATTGCCTTCAAATCCGTGCAAAATATTGTAACAGTCTGTAAATCCAGAACTTGTTAAAGCCTTGGCCGCGGCAACGGACCGCACACCCGACCGACAAAGAATCAAAATAGACGTGTCCGGGTCCGGATGGGCGCTGGCTTTCAACTGTTCGATAAACTGTGGGTTTAAATCCATGCGCGGAAAAAACACCCACGGCACCAAACACACCTCGTGGTGCAAAGCATCAAGATTAGGCAGGCCCACATAGGTCCATTCTTCGGGTGTACGCACATCCAAAAGCACTGCTTTGGGATTATCGGCAAGAACTTGCCAAGCTTCGGTTGGGGCGATGTCGCCCGCATAGCCAAGTGGTTCTTGGGCACCAGATTGATCGTTTTCTGTCATGGTCTTTCCTTAAGTGATGCGATACAATTTATATAATTTATACAATGAAAAACACTAGGGTGGGACAAGAACTTCATGACAAAGTTATCTTTGGCATTCGATCTTCGCTTCGAAGACCTGTATGACGACCTAAAACTAGCCAGCGTAGATACGGCTTTTTTGGATCACGTCGGTGAAGTAGATGGGGGGCTTAAAGGCCGTCTTTTGGCCGCGCGCACGGCTCCGGCTGATCTGGACAACAAGGCCACCTCAGACTTACTGTTGGAACTCAGCCCCTTTGTGGATGCCTTTGTTGGTAAACTTTTTGGCATTTCCGATGCTCTTTCTGCTTTGAGCGGGCGGCATCTGGATTTAGATGTTCTGTACACCTGTAAACGTCTGTTCGTCCAACGGCGATCTTTAAAAGGTAAAAAAGTCGAAGACGCCAACGTTCTTGATGGTCCGGCCTTAGAAAGCGAACTATCCAGCCTGATGGGCGGAAATCTGACACAAATCAGCTTTGCCGAAACCGTTATGGGCTGGGTCGAAAACGAAGAAGCTGAGGCCGACAATATTCAAAAGGCCGTTGATTATGCGGTTTGGGCAACTTTGAGCGATGCAGGTCATGCCCGCCATGGCGATGATATTCTGTTTCGCCAGCCGGAAAAAATGGATTTTGAAAATCTTGTTGAATTGGATCAAACACAAGTGGCGGGGGTTGATGCGAGCCACTTCACCAAAGATCGCCGCGTTCCCCGCGATGGTTTTGCGCTGACGGATCAAGGCTGTGATTTAATCGGCGCCTTGGACGAAGCCCATTATTGTGTGCTGTGCCATGATCGCGGCAAGGATTCATGTTCTATCGGTTTGCGGGACCGTAAAACCGGGGACTATCAAAAAAATGCGGCGGGCGTTGAATTGTCGGGTTGCCCGTTAACGGAAAAAATTTCCGAAATGCATGCGGCAAAAATGCACGGCCACGCGATTGGCGCACTGGCTCTGATCGCCATTGATAATCCGTTATGTGCCGGAACCGGACATCGGATTTGCAATGATTGTATGAAATCGTGCATCTATCAAAAACAGCAACCCGTGAACATTCCCGAAGTGGAAACCCGCGCCCTTAAAGATGTTTTGGAACTGCCATGGGGGTTCGAGGTCTATAGCCTTTTGACTCGTTGGAATCCGCTCAATCTTGAACGGCCTTTGCCAAAGGCCAAAAGCGGCTATAAGGTTTTGGTGGTCGGCATGGGACCTGCGGGTGCAGCGTTGAGCCATCATTTGATGAACGAAGGCCATGCCATCGTTGCCATTGACGGGGCCAAAATCGAACCGCTTGCCCCCGCCCTCTCAGAATTAGGTGTATATACACCTATTGAAAACATCGATGATATTCGCGATCCTTTGGATACGCGGTCTATGGATGGTTTTGGTGGCGTTGCGGAATACGGCATCACTGTCCGTTGGGATAAAAATTTCCTGAAAATTGAACGGTTGTTGTTGGAACGTCGGGCCGCGTTTCGTCTGTATGGCGGTGTGCGTTTCGGCGCACAAATGACCAAAGAACAGGCTTTTGCCCTAGGCTTTGATCATGTTGCTTTGTGCATGGGGGCCGGAAAGCCCACCGTTTTGAACATGGAAAACAATCTGGCTCGGGGTGTGCGGCAGGCTTCTGATTTCTTGATGGCCTTGCAATTGACCGGGGCAGCGAAAGCTGACAGCGTGGCCAATTTGCAATTGCGCTTGCCCGCCGTGATCATTGGCGGGGGCTTGACCGCTATCGATACGGCCACCGAAGCCTTGGCTTATTATGTCAAACAGGTCGAAAAATTCTTGGAACGTTATGACGTGTTAGAAGCCAAGTTGGGTGCAGAAAAAGTTCGCGAACGCTGGACCGACGAAGATACCTCTATTGGTGAGGATTTCTTAGAACACGGTCGCGCCATTCGGTACGAGCGGGCGGCGGCTAAGGCCGAACGCCGAGCGCCTGATTTTTCAGAACTGTTGCAATCGTGGGGCGGGGCGACCATTGCTTATCGCCGCCGCTTGATCGATGCCCCCAGCTATACCCTGAACCATGAAGAAGTCGAAAAAGCGATGGAACAGGGCATTTATTTTGCCGAGCTCGTATCGCCCTTGGCCGTTGAAATCGATGATTTTGGTTGGGCAAAAGCTTTGACCTTGGAAGTTCAGGAAATAGGTGAAGACGGTCGTCCGCACGGCACCGGAAAAAACGTCTCATTGCCCGCCCGCGCGGTGCTGGTGGCGGCGGGAACGCAACCCAATACGGTGTTGTCACGAGAAAATCCTGATTTTGCAGCGTTGGATGGAAAATACTTCCAAGCCGTTGATTCAGATGGTGAAAATGTCACGCCCGAATGGACGGACAAACCCGAAAAAGTTCAGATATTAATGAATGCGGAAAGCGGAAAATCCATCAGTTTCTTTGGTGACTTGCATCCCAGTTTCGCCGGAAACGTGGTTAAAGCCATGGCCAGCGCCAAACAAGGCTATCCGTTTGTCAGCGAAGTTTTGCACAAATCAAAACCCAGTGATGTGGATTATGCAGCCTTGGTCGAGGCGTTGGATACGGGCCTTGTGGCCACCGTGCACGAGGTCATTCGTCACAATCTGAATATTGTCGAAGTGGTGATCAAGGCCCCGTTCGCGGCCAATGCTTTTAAGCCCGGACAGTTTTTCCGTCTGCAAAATTTCGAAGCCGTGACGTCTGTGCGCGTTAACACTAAAATGGCGATGGAAGGCATGGCTTTGACGGGCGCATGGGTGGACAGAGATCAAGGATTGGTCAGCGTGATCGTTTTGGAAATGGGCGGGTCGTCTAATTTATGTGCGCATTTAAGCGTTGGCGAACCGGTCATTTTGATGGGCCCAACCGGAGCCCCTACCGCCACACCGGGCGGTGAAACCGTGTTGTTGGCGGGCGGCGGATTGGGCAATGCGGTGCTGTTTTCCATTGGTCAGGCCTTGCGTGAAGCGGGCTCAAAAGTTTTGTACTTTGCCGCTTATAAAGGTGTAAATGACCGTTATCACATTGAAAATATTAAAAAAGCCGCCGATACGATTGTCTGGTGCTGTGATCAGGAACCAGGATTTGTTCCGGACCGGGACACCGACTTGACCTTCACCGGAAATATTGTTCGGGCCATGCGGGCGTACGGAAACGGTGAACTGGGTGAAACGAACTTAAAAATTTCAGACGTGGACCGGGTCATTGCGATTGGTTCGGACATGATGATGAAGGCCGTGACCGAGGCTCGTCATGGCGTGTTGAAAGACCTCTTTAAACCGGGTCACAAGGGCTATGGGTCCATCAATTCGCCCATGCAATGCATGATGAAAGAAATCTGTGCCCAGTGTTTGCAACGGCACGTGGACCCGGACACGGGCGAGGTCAAAGTGGTGTTCAGTTGCTTTAATCAGGACCAAAGATTGGACCTGGTCGACTTCGCCAGTCTGAATTCGCGCCTGCGTCAAAACGCCGTATCGGAAAAGCTGACGGCAAAGTGGATCGAACATTGTTTTGAGGACGGTTGACGTTAACCGCGCGGGGCCTTACTTTGCGATCAAAATTAACACCTGATCGAGCTTAAGAATATGACCCATTTAGACACTGCCGCCCTTAAAGAACTTGCCCAAAACGTAAAGGCTTGGCCATTTGCCGAAGCGCGTTCTTTGTTGAAGGCCTTGAACGGCAAGCTTCCCGAAAAGGGTTATGTTCTGTTTGAAACGGGATACGGACCGTCGGGGCTTCCGCACATCGGCACGTTTGGCGAAGTTGCGCGCACCACCATGGTGCGTCATGCGTTTGAAACTTTGACCGGAATGCCAACCAAATTGTTTGCGTTTTCGGATGATATGGATGGCCTGCGTAAGGTTCCAACCAACCTTCCCAACCAAGACATGCTGAACCAGCACCTTGGGTTGCCGTTGACGAAAGTTCCCGATCCCTTTGGTACACACGAAAGCTTTGCTCATCATAACAATGCGCGTCTGATTTCATTTTTGGATGATTTTGGATTTGAATACGACTTTAAATCGGCCACCGAAGAATACAAAGCCGGAACGTTGGATGAGACGTTGCTTAAAATTTTGCAAAACCATGATAAAATTTTGGACATCATCCTGCCAACGTTGGGCGAAGAACGCCGCGCCACGTATTCTCCATTTTTGCCCGTTTGCCCCACGACGGGCCATGTATTGCAGGTGCCTGTTGTTGAAACCAAGCCTGATGACGGCACCATTGTTTACAAAAATGATGATGGAAACTTAGTCGAAACATCCGTCACAGGCGGCAATGTCAAATTGCAATGGAAAGCCGATTGGGCCGGACGTTGGGTCGCGTTAGACGTTGATTATGAAATGTCGGGCAAAGATTTGATTGATTCTGTGCGTCTGTCCAGCCGTATTTGCCGGGCCTTGGGCGGTACGCCGCCGACCAATCTGACGTATGAATTATTCTTGGATGAAAACGGTGAAAAGATTTCTAAATCCAAGGGCAATGGTTTGGGCATGGAAGAATGGTTGCGGTATGCCACGCCAGAAAGTCTCAGTTTGTTCATGTATCAAAAACCCAAAACGGCAAAACGCCTGTTTTTTGATGTGATTCCAAAAACCGTTGATGAATATCTGTCTCATTTGTCAAAATTCGATGGACAAGAAGACAAAGACCAACTGAACAGCCCAGTTTGGCACATTCACGCTGGCACGCCGCCTAATCCCGAAGGGGCCGGACTTAGCTTTAATATCTTGCTGAACTTGGCCAGTGTCTGTCATTCCGAAGACAAAGCGGTGCTGTGGCACTTTATCTCGCGCTACAATGCGGCTGCAACGCCCGAAAACTCGCCGATTTTGGATAGTCTGGTTGGTTATGCCATCAATTATTACAAAGACTTTGTGAAGCCTAAAAAACAATACCGTGCGCCCACTGATGCGGAACGCGGTGCGTTGGAGGCTTTGCAGGCAAAGTTGTTGGAGCTGGATTCCGAGACTCCGGCCAAAGACATCCAAACGGAAGTCTTTGAAATCGGCAAAGCCCACGGTTTTGAAAACCTGCGTGATTGGTTTAAGGCGTGTTACGAAGTGTTGCTCGGCCAAGAACAAGGCCCGCGCATGGGCAGTTTCTTTGCCCTGTACGGTGTAAAAGAATCGGCTGAACTAATTACCCAGGCTTTAAACGGCGATTATCTGTCAGATTAGCAAAAGCTATTGCGCCGCCCACAAAATACGGTGAATCCAATCGACATCATCCAACTGGAATTCACGGTCTTCGTGGTTCGGGTTGAATGAGCTGAGTTGAATGTAGCCAGCGGTTTTGCGTTTGAGAACCTTGGCCATAACTTCCCCTTCTTTGGTGCGGACCACAACGCGGTCACCACGGCGTACGCTTTCTTCGGGCGATACAATCACGATATCTCCGTCGCGGAAAACCGGTTCCATACTGTCGCCTGAAATTTCCAAGGCAAAGACATGGTGGTCGGTGGTGCCCGGAAATGAAATTTCATCCCAGCTGCCCCGTGTCGGATAACCCGCATCATCAAAATAACCCGCAGAGCCTGCCTGCGCCAATCCAATCAAGGGAATGTTTTGCGGTGCTGCACGTTGGCCCGTTTCGACATAAGCGACGTATTCCTGAAGATCGGCGCCCGTGGCGGTCAAAATCTTTGAAACACTTTCTGTCGACGGCCACCTTAACTTGCCATCGCGGGTTTGCCGCTTTGACTTGTTGAATGTGGTGGCGTCTAAGCCAGACTTCTTTGCCAAGCCAGAAACCGACAGCCCATAGGCCGCCGCGATCTGATCAATAGCTCTCCAAACGTTTGCATGATTTAACATGGGAAGAATATCACAGAAGTTAATGCAAAAGTCATTAGGAAAAAATACGTTGAATTTGTTGACATGGAGAAATTCAACGCTATAAAGGAACAAAGAGAGCACAACTAAACACAATACATGCATAAGGGGTTGCTATGGCGCGGTTCAATTTTTTTCCTAAGACTCAATTTTCTAAAAAGATTATTCCTTTTAAGGATACCGAAGAAGCCTGGTTCTGGTATGTCCGGTCCGAACGGGCAAGGCGCGAAGATGCGCTGTCTTTAAAAGTTGAATCTATCGAGGCTCGGCCTTGTGATCCGGATGATATATATCGTTTTGTTATGCAATTGCGTAAACGTAAAAAGTTAAATTCAGAGCATTTGAAAGTCTTAGCAGAATATGGTTGGAAAAATCAACCACCCGATCCACGTGTATACAGTGAGCAGCGCACATGGGCGATATGGGACGAAGCATTAGATAGGCTTTCGACAATATTGAAATCAAAAGGAATCGTAGAACTTGATGAAAAGCATTGCAGAGTACAACCTTAAGACACAACAAAAAAGAGCACTTGTTGTTTTTTCAGATCAAGCAGATTTAGCATGGCTACGGGTCCTTCGTCCGGGCTTTCGCCATTGTTTCGTTTTAATCAAATGCGGTGTTGAAGGTGGTGACGCTGGGGATCTTGAGGGGTCGAATTGGGTGCTCTATAACCCGCTCTCAACGGCTACGCAAATTTCATTATGGGCTGTTCATGATGATAAGGTACTGAAGAATAGCCTGGTACAGCAAGGCTATTGTATTGTCGAGACCTATGTCCGCCCGTTGACTGTGGAAGTATTGCCGTGGAGACCTTTTACATGTGTTGAAGCCGTCAAGCGCTCCCTTGGATTGCATAAAAGCAGTCTATTTACCCCGTATGGCTTATACAAATTCCTATTAAATGAAAACAAAGTGAAAAAAATCCTTGACTTTTCCCAACAGTTGGGATATTAATCTCTTTAACGAAAGGCCACTACTGCGTCTAAAGCAAACCCGGAGAACATTCTCCGGGTTTTTTTGTGTTTAACCTACAAAAGGAGTCCTAACCATGGGCGGAATATTCTCAGCACCATCGCCACCCCCCCTGCCACCCGCACCGGAAATCGTTGATCCGGCAATAGAAGAAGAAAAGGCGCGTCTTGAATCGATGGACAGACGCCGTCGTGGACGGGCCGGCACCATTGTTACTTCGGATCGTGGCTTGCTCGGCACCAATGAGTCCGCCCCCCAGAAAAAATCCTTATTAGGAGAATGACCATGCAGGAGCAAAATACACAGCTGACCCCTGAACAGGTGTTGCGGACTTATGAAAATGCAAAAGAGCGTCGGCGCCTATGGGAATCGCATTGGACAGAATGTTACGATTATGCGCTTCCGTTACGGGGAACGCGTGAACAGTCCGGCGCCAAAACAGCCGACAAATTATTTGATGGCACGGCCCCCGATGCGGTTGATCAATTGGCGGCAAGCTTGTTATCAAATTTAACGCCGCCTTGGTCAAAATGGATTGGCTTAATGGCCGGGACCGAAGTGAATGATGAAGATTCTCAAATCATTTCGCCAAAGCTAGAAAATATTTCTAAAACACTTCAGTTTCACTTTGATCGTTCAAATTTCACCATCGAAATTCATCAGTGTTTTTTAGATCTGGTGACGGCAGGCACGGCGTGTTTGATGTTAGAAGAGAGCCCCTTGGGTGAAGCATCAGCCTTTCAATTTACCGCCGTCCCCTTATTCGATGTTGTTTTTGAAGACAGCGCGGGTGGCAAGTTAGATGGCACGTTGCGCCGTATGGAATTGACGCCGCGCGAATTGAAAAAACGTTATCCARAAGCACCGCYGCTGGACCGCCAAGGGACGAGTGCACAAAATTCTGAAGACATCAGAATCAGTGTGATCGAAGCCGTTATCCCTGATGACAAAGGTTATGCCTATATGGCCGTAGCAGAACCATCAATGGGATTGGTTAACGAAGCCACCACACTTGCCCAAGGGCGATTTGAAAGTTCTCCGTTTATTTCGTTTCGGTGGTTAAAGGCCCCCGGAGAAATTTACGGTCGTTCGCCTGTTATGAAAGCTTTACCCGATATCAAAACGGCCAACAAAGTTGTTGAGTTGATTTTGAAAAATGCATCTATCGCCGTTACGGGCATTTGGCAAGCCGAAGACGATGGCGTGTTGAATCCGGCCAATATTAAATTGGTGCCGGGGGCAATCATTCCGAAAGCGGTTGGGTCCAAAGGCCTAACACCTTTGGAATCACCAGCTAGATTGGATACATCGAACCTTGTTCTTAACGATATTCGCAGTCACATTCGCAGCGCTCTTCTGATCGATAAATTAGGCCAAGCGGTTGATACTAAAATGACGGCAACAGAGGTTTTAGAACGTTCGGCAAATACAGCCAAAGCTTTGGGCGCGACTTATGGTCGGCTTCAATCTGAATTATTAAGTCCGTTGATTGAACGGGCTATGTCTATCTTGCGACGTCGAGGGGAAATCATTCCGATCACGATTGATGGGCGCACGGTTGATATCGATTATCGATCACCCTTAGCTCGTCGCCAAGCCAAAGAAGATGCTCAAAACACCATGATGTGGATGGATACAATCCGCACCATGGGGCCAGAGGCCACGTCGATCATCAACGTATCCCGTACGGCCAGATGGTTGGCAAAAGCCTTTAGTGTTCCCGAAGATTTGTTGATTTCTGAAAAGGAATTGAGCCAACAAGCAGAGGCCACAGTTCCTGAAGCTTCTGCTCCGGCTGCGGGTCAACAGCCTCAGATTATGGAACAACTGGCGGCCTTAGTGCCGGGTGTTTTACAAGACCAGCCCAGTGTTGCAGGTGATATGCCGATTGGTGATGCCATGTCACCCCTTGAAATGGCGACACCGCCGGGTGTTCCAAATATTGAGACGAAGGATCAAAACAATGTCTGATCAACGCAAAGGATGGTCTTGGTTTGAACGCGAAGATGTTCAGATTGAAACCGCATCGACTACGGCTGAATTGCCCGACGTCGCACGTGAATTGCGTGTGGCATATGCCCGGTGCTTTTCAGGACCCGCCGGAGAAAAGGTTCTTAAACACCTTAAATCCATAACCTTAAATAGGGCCTTTGGTCCGGATTCATCTGCGGACTTGCTGCGTCACACAGAAGGCCAACGCCAATTGGTGACGTACATAAATGCGCAATATGAAAATGGCCGCAAGGGTCAATAATCAAACGAAAACTTTTACAAACCTAAGGAGATTAAAATGCCAAACGACAACATGAATCCAAATCCACCCACCAAAGCTCCCAAATGGATGCCCAGCAAATTCTGGGATGAAGAAATGGGCGAACCCCGTACAGAAGATCTTGCTCGGTCTTATCGTGAATTGGAACGGTATGCGCGTTCACCAATGAGCGATGATCACCCGGCCAGTGCCAGCGATTATAAATTGGATGTGAATGATCTGTTGGAAGTTGATGAGGATGTGAACCAACGCTTGTTTGATTCGGGGTTTTCAAATATCCAAGCCCAATTGGTTTATGACCTTGCTCATGAACGGTTGTTGCCGATGTTTGAACAATATTCAAAACAGCTTTCTGACGAAAAACAAACAACCAGTTTGATCGAACATTTTGGCAGTGAAGAACGGTTCAAAGCGATCCAGCCACAAATTCGCGCCTGGGGCCAAGCGAACCTTGGCGAAGATGTTTTTGAAACGTTGAGCGGTACGGCCAAGGGCGTAATTGCTATTCACGAAATGATGCAAAATCGCGAACCGGGCCTCAGCCGGGAAAGCCAAAACGATACCGGCGCCAACGAAACCGAGCTGCGCAGCATGATGAATGATCCACGGTATTGGCGTGATCGTGATCCGTCGTTTGTTGCCCGCGTTCGGGATGGTTTTAAAGCTTTGTATCCCGAAGGCATCGCTTAACACGCCCTGACTAAACTTGGCAGAAAGCCAAGCTTGAATTGGTCTTCCCCGTACGCTCTCTGGCGGGGGAGATCAGCCGGGGTGGAGAGCGCGTTGAAGTCGCTGGCTCCCACCCTTTGCCGCAGGCGTTTGTTTGTTGATGTTGAACAGACGCCTGCGGATTTTTTTAAACCCAATGTTTTGAAAGGATAGAAACATGCTGAACAGCATATTGAAGCTTAAAGGACCCTTGTCCGCAAATTCAAACACCAGTCCAGCGGATGTGTTGGCGGCGAAAACGTTTTTTCAAGACCAAGGTTTTTTTGAGCCCCCAGAATGGGGTGTGACCGATTTCCCCGACCGGGCTTTGTTTTCAGCCATTGAAGCCTTTCAAAATTCAAAGGGCTTGCGCGTCGACGGTGTGATGCGCCCCGAAGGCGAAACCGAAAACGCCACACAAATGATTCAAGCCACGGCTCTCAACCTGCAAGACATGGGTCGCAACGGCGACACCATCTTGGCCCATATCTCCCCTGACGAGGCCAAAATGTTAAAACAAAATGGCGGGTCTGGGACGATTAACCCCAAAACGGGATTGATGGAATTTAGTCGATTTGGTGGCAACAACTACAGCCGTGATCGAGCGGAAAAAGCCCAAAATCGCAGCGATTCCGCCAACCGTGCGGCCACCGGGAACCAAAGATCAGGCGATTGGAGTACTGAAAGAAACCGCACCCTTGGTTACAACGATTTTAATCCCGGAGGAAGGTTTGGCGGGAACAACCGCAATGGCACAGCGAAAACAGGGGCAGAGCTAGACCGTCATAATCGTGTTGTTGCGCAACAAAAAGCTGAGCAGGAGGAATCTGAAAAAGCGGAAAAAGCCAAACAACAACAGCTAGTTGCCCAAGAGCACCGCAAAGAACAAGAGCTACAAGACGAAGAAAGACGCGCGTTTTATAACGCCATGCCAGACATGGTCGATCCTGAGGATGAAGAAAACAAGGGCTTTCTAGCAGAATCTAACAAACCACAAGCAAATCAAAACCAACTCAGTAGTCTTATCGGCAATGACGATACCAATCCACGACGCTCAACACCGTCTAAACCAACAGCCGAAGACCGCCTGACCAAAGCGGTTAGGGATTTACAGGCAAGCGAACCCAACACACCAACGCTTGATGTAAATAAAATCGGCCCCCATTCATCACCGCAAACAGCAAAGACTCAGGTTTCCGCCGAAGACCAAGAACTCACTGATCGCATTGCCGTTGAACGCGCAAATGCTGCGCGAAGAGCCCCCGGTCGCACCTTCACCGACGCCCAATTGAAAGGAGCGGCTCAGGCCAATCTGTCCAGGATCAAAAACGGTAAAGCACTTCGCGACCTCATGTCCCGCGCCCAAGTCAACGTCGACAAATCCAAGGTCCAAGGCGGCACCCTAACAGGTGCGCAAAGCCTAGCCCATGAGATTGATAAGTTACGGACAGAGTCCAAGACCAAACAAAGCGTCTCGGATGCGGCCATCGGAAACGTCATTACAGGGCTGAAAGATAATATCCGGCAAATCGACCCAAATGTCGCTTTTTCCTATAATGAATTATCGGATGCGGCCCGAAATATTTTAGAAAATAACGGTAAAACAAGTGCGGTTCAGGATTTCCTTAGCCGAAACAAGTCTGGACAAGTGAAGAGTGATTGGCAAAAGGGTGTAGAGGTTCAAGCGGGGTATAACTTAACGTCGGCGGGAATAATAGGAGAGGGAGTATATTCAGGACTTAAAATGTTATCTGAAATATATGATGGAACATGGGCGAGAAGACTAGAAGCCCAAGTCAAGGCTGATGCAAAGGCACAAGCTGAAGAAGAGAAAGTAAGACAAGAATATCAAAGTTATATGCGATCAATTGGTCATAAAGGTTTTGTCGTAGGAGGTAATAATACGGGCTTACCCTCTATGAATACTATGTCGGATAAGGATAAAAGGGAAATTGGCATAATGATTGGAAAAGAACTGGCTGGCGGAGCAGTTAAAATTACCAGCATTCCCGCCGGCAACAAATCAACTCCCCTAGGGGCGGTCATCGATTTTATCGGAGATCAATTATTAGACAGTGCTAAGAAGGATAAAAAGCAAATGGGTGTTAAATAACAATCACGATTTTAGGATATCAGCAGCGTATATCAGAAGTATCAAGAGCATATCCCTTCAAGAGTGTGATCTGTACACAAAAAGAATCACACGTTATAATCGAAACAACATTTTGCATGGCAGAAATTAAAAAACAAAGGCACGTCCGGTATGAAAATTAAATTGAGCCTTCTTTTGGGTCATTTTGTTGTGATTGCATGGGTGTTTTCTGCGGTATCTGTTTTTGCTGAAGTAACGCGAGACGGTTGGTTTCCCATTGATGACCGCCCCGAATGCGCATTTTTTTTACCTGAACTTGAGGTTGTCGCAAATGTAGTTTCTGCCAAATGGACTGGCCGTTGTGCAGATGTAACCATTCACGGACATGGAACACTAACGTTTACACTAAAGTTCAAGGCAGGTGGTCATTCAGGCGATGTTTTTGTGAAAGGGTCTTTTGAAAATGGCATTCCCCAAGGACAGACACAATATGGACTGCCAGACATACTTACCGTTGATGCTGAATTAAAAGGTTGGACAAACATCGGGTCTGCCAAAATCACGTATGAAAATGGCGACCAGTATGAAGGTGAGATAAATCTAGTTTACCCCCATGGTCAGGGGATAATGATTCGGGCAGATGGAACCCATAGAGAAGGCCAATTTAAGGATGGATACTTATCTGGGCATGGTCTTGTCGTTTTTACTGATGGAACCCGTTATGAAGGTGAATTTAAAGACGGATACTTATCTGGGCAGGGTCGTATCGTTTTTGCTAATGGAACCCGTTATGAAGGTAAGTTCAAAGATGGATATTTATCTGGGCAGGGTCTTAAAGTTTTTGCTGATGGACCCCGTTTTGAAGGCCAATTTAAGGATGGAGGCTTATCTGGACCGGGTCGTATTGTGGTTCCCAATGGTGATCTTTACGAAGGGAATTTTAAAGATGGCTGGATCGCTGGAGCTGGTGTGAAAACTTTTGCTGATGGAGCACGTTACGAAGGCGGGTTTGATAAATATGCAATGTCCGGCGCAGGCGTGCTTGTGGATACGAATGGTCACCGCTTTGAAGGCAATTTTTCAAATAATCGCCCTCAGGGAAATGGCCGACTGCTTTATATAAACGGTGCAAAATACATCGGTGAATTTAAAGATGGATCGTTTCACGGGTTCGGTACCTTTACCAACCCGAACGGCGATAGATGTGAGGGCGTGTATCGTGAAGGCCTCTTGCTTGAAGCGGGTATAGGCCACAAAAATGGCAAACTTACATCATGTTTTATGAAGGTCATGGGCACGACAACCTTTGGCTCCGACGATTAATCAACGTCCCCGCCCCTTTAATAGCAGTCAGTCCTATAACGATTGGGTCAGCATGGCAAAAACACGGATTACAAAGCAAGATAATGCCGCAAAAGTATGGGGGCTAAACGAATGGCAAGATTATGTTGGACTTGCATTGAGATCTGCGCAAGTAGAGGTCGCGCGATTTGATTTAAATGCATCTAAAGGGATTGCCGCGACACTCGGTCCCCTGTTGGGGATTGGTGTGGATTGGGATAAGTACAATAGACGGATTGATTACCTTGGTACTTTGGTATCTGCAAAAAATAAAAACAGCACACCTGCCAAGGTTGGGGCGTTAATTGGTGAAGGCATCAATACGGTTGCGGGGCTGAGTTACTTCGCAGGAGCCAGTTCGGGTGCGGGTGAAGTAGCCTACGAATCTTTTCAAAGTGGCAGCACTCCCCGTGATCAAACTTTGGCAGGTCTAGGAAACTTCGCTTTAGGAGGCGTTACGAATCGTCTGGCTAAAACAGCCAATTTTGCTACTAAACAGTTTTCTGGATACACCGGAAAAATAAATTATCTAGAAGAAGCTTTTAGTTTTGGGGAGACTGGGTTAAATGCGTTAATGGATATTCGCCACAAACGTGGGAAGTGAAAGAGAGAACTAAGGAAAAAGTACAAGTTAAAAAAACAAACTAAATTTAAAGATCGAACACATATTTATTAGGTTATTTTAAGACCAACATTTTTATCCATGCCGGATAACCGCGCGCCGGACCTTTGTTAAAAGGGTCCGGTTTTTTTGTGCGGCCCGGAAGGATTTTTTGCGTGCTTTTCGGGGCGGCGAGGGCGTTCTAGGCCCCTTGCCCCTAACCCCGATTTAGGCTCGTTTTTTACTCAAACATTAGATATAGGAGAACGACATGTCGACATCCGTCGAAAAGTCATTCGTAAAACACTTCCAAGCGGAAGTGCATATGGAATACCAAAATATGGGTTCCAAACTTCGTAACACCGTGCGGTCCAAGGACGGCATTCAAGGGTCTTCGACGACGTTTCAAAAAGTCGGAAAAGGCACGGCCAGCACCAAAGCTCGCCACGGTAAAGTTCCCGTCATGAACGTGGACCACACACCGATCGAAGTCAGTCTTTATGACTACTACGCCGGTGATTGGGTCGACCAATTGGACGAACTGAAAAACAACACCAACGAACAGCAAATCGTTGCTAAGGCAGGTGCTTATGCTCTGGGTCGCAAGACTGACGAGATGATCATCACCGAATTGGACAAATCCACAAATTACGCGGGTGCGGGTACGGATGGTTTGACAAAAGCCAAAGTTCTCACCGCGTTTGAAATGTTGGGTGAAGCCGATGTTCCAGATGACGGCAACCGTTTTGCCATCATCGGCTGGAAACAATGGTCAGACTTGTTGAGCATTCCAGAATTCGCCAATGCCGATTACATCGGTAATGAAGAATTACCTTGGCAGGGTACCCAAGCCAAACGTTGGTTGGGGGCTTTGTGGATGCCGCATTCCGGTCTCACCAAAGACGCTTCAAATATCCGTCATTGTTATTGGTATCACAAGACCGCTGTTGGTCATGCGATTGGGGCCAATGTGAAAACGGATGTCAGCTGGCACGGTGATCGTGCGGCTCACTTTGTCAACAACTCGATGAGCCAAGGTGCAGGCATGATTGATACTTCCGGTGTCATTTCATTGCGTTGCCTTGAAGCTTAAAGGAGATATTAATAATGGCTTATGCTTCTAAAGACTTGAGCGTTCTCGCTTACGCCAACGGGTTTACCCTTTGGCATTTCACCTCCATTGACCTGGCGGCAGATGTCGACACCGCTGGTTATTTCAATGACGCAGCGGACATGCTGCGTGTTGGCGACATCGTTGTGGCCAATGTGGATACAGATGGCACACCGGGCGCGGGCTTCTTCCTCGTCAATGCAAATGCTGCAGGTGTGGTTGATGTCGCAGACATGACCCAAATTGGTGCGGTTGATACCGACTAATTAACGTTCGTATGACGGCTAAGGGGCGGATTTCGGTCCGCCCCTTATGTCATATATTCTTGTTTAAACGCATTTTTTTTCAGTTAACTAAAATTGGTTAATAAAACTTCAACCCTTAAATAGAGGAGACTGACAATGGCCTTAAATTCCATTGCACTATGTTCACGCGGACTTTTAAAGACCGGGTGTCGTTCCATCACATCGTTTGACGAAGGCACGGTCGAGGCGGAAGTTGCGGGTAACCTGTTCRAGACAACACGCGATGCTTTGTTGTCGGCTCATCCGTGGAGCTTTGCCACCGCACAAATTACATTGTCACGTCTGGAAGCCGAACCTATTGCCGATTATGCCAATGCATTCCAATTACCGGCAGATTATTTGCGGGTGTTGTCGGCGGGGGCCGGTCGTGGACGTGGATTGGATTACCGCATTCATGAACGGCGTTTGCACACGCATTCACAAGATGTGGTTTTGACGTATATATTTCGACCTGCTGAAACGGAATTCCCGCCCTTTTTCGATCAGGTTTTGATTGCCCGGTTGGCGGCTGAATTTTGCATTCCGCTGACCGACAGTACGTCCAGATCAGAAGCCTTACGCAACATTGCCAAGGATGAATTCAGACAAGCGCGATTGATTGATTCACAACAAGATACAACCGATGCCTTCGGTGATTTCAATCTGATCGGAGTACGAAGCTAATGGCCAGAATTCATTCATTTAAAACCAGCTTCACTTCGGGTGAGGTGTCGAGCGAAATTGCCGGACGGGGTGACCTAACCGCTTATGACAATGGAGCCGGAAAATTACGCAATATTTTTGTCCTGCCCACGGGGGGGATTTACCGCCGAGCCGGTCTTCGTTATGTGGATACTCAATCAGGCGAAGGCCGATTGGTTGCGTTCGAATTTAACACCGAACAGGTATATCTGATGGTGTTTTTGGACGGAGCCGTTGATGTTTACAAAGATGGTGTAAAGGAAGCGACGATTGCGGATGCACCGTGGACCTTGACCCAAACAAAATCCATGGTGTGGGTGCAAAGTGCGGATACGCTGCTGATTGTGCACCCAGATGTTAAACCTAAAAAAATCACACGTGACAAAGCCGGRRCWTGGTCGATTGYTGACTGGAARTATTTCGAAGAAGAAGAGGTGATTTATCAGCCGTTTCACAAATTTTCAGATGATGAAGTTACACTTGCCGCGTCGGGAACTTCGGGAACAATTACCTTAACAGCCTCTGCTGATTTGTTTGATACAACATTGCATGTGGGCACACGTTTTCGTTTGCAACAAAAAGAAGTTGAAATCACCGCCGTCGCGAGTGCGACTTCCGCAACGGCGCTCGTCAAAGTAAATTTGGTAGGGACAGCCGCCAGCAAGGACTTTGAAGAACAATCATTTTCAGATGTTCATGGTTGGCCCGCATCTGTTTGTTTCCATCAAGATCGCATGGTGATCGGTGGATCAAGAGATCTTCCCAACCGCTTGTGGATGTCTAAATCTTCGGATCTGTTTAACTTTGATTTAGCCACAGGTCTGGATGATGAAGCCATTGAATTTGCAATTCTTTCCGATCAAGTGAATGCCGTTCGAGCGGTTTTTTCAGGCCGCCATTTGCAAGTCTTTACATCCGGTGCGGAATGGATGGTGACGGGCGAACCCTTGACGCCCGCCAATATTCAGCTGAAACGGCAAACCAGAATTGGTTCCCCGCCAGACCGTACGGTTCGTCCGTGTGATGTGGATGGCGCAACGGTTTTTGTATCCAGAATTGGCGATGAACTTCGCGAATTTTTGTACACAGATGCTGAACAAGCTTACCGGGCTGGTGACTTGGCTTTGCTCAGTCGGCATATGGTGAATACACCCCTGGATCAAGATTACGATAAAACAAGACGTCATCTTCACATCATTATGAGCGATGGGTATATGTCGTCGTTGACCTTGTTTCGAAATGAAAAAGTATCCGCGTGGTCACAACAACAAACCACAGGTAAATTTTTATCCGTAGCGTTGGTTGGTGATATTGTTTATGTGATGGTTGAACGGAACGGTACTTTTTTGATCGAAGCTTTTGACGACAGTTATTATGTTGATTCCGGATTGAAAGGGACCAGCGAAACGTCAAAAACAACGTGGTCAGGATTGGATCATTTAGAAGGTGAGGTTGTCAAAATTGTTGCCGACGGCGCCCCTGTTCAAGATGCAACAGTCGCGTCGGGATCGGTGACGTTAAGCGAACCCGCAAGCGACGTTCAAATTGGCCTTGGTTATACGCATGTGATCGAGCCCTTGCCACACACCATCATGAACCCCAATGGGGGAACGCAAGGCGGAAAGTTGCGCCCGGTATCGTTCACCTTTCGCATTCGTGAAACATCATCGTTGCGTTTGGACGTTGGTAATGGACTTCAAGACGTTCCCTTCAAACGATTTGGAACAGGTGTTTTTGACCAGCCCCTACCCCCCTTTACAGGGGATAAAACGGTCAGAGCCTTTGGTTGGCGCATCGGGAATGTCGACCCGCTTTGGCGCATTGAACAAGACACACCAAGTTCATTCACATTGTTATCTGTTGCGAGTGAAGTCAGTTTAAACGGATAAAATTAACCTTTAAAAATTAGGAGAAGAAAATGGCAGGCGTAGACCCTATAACTATTGCGATTATGGCCGCATCGGCAGTGGAAGCAAAAAGTGCTCAAAGCCAAGCTGCCTCGAGTGCCAGACGGCAGCAAGAAATTCAAAATCAACAAATTAAACTTCAGCGTGACGCAGCGGAACGTAAACGGAAAGCAGCCTTAAAAAAGGACCTAGCAACAAGTCGCGCCCGGTTCGGAAGCTCTGGCGTTAGTTCGACTGGTGGATCCGCAGATGCGGTTTTAGAAGGGTTGACGAAAAAATATAACGACAATGAGGTGGATTTGGCTGCGATGGATAACCTGAGCTGGCAAAGTGCTAATGAAAGCCGCAATGCAAGTTTGTTGGCGCAAGATTCGTCATCGATGCAAAGCAATCTATCGTTATTAAAAAGTGTTGCTCCGTTGATCGGAACAAAATAACCCAACCCCTTAATCTCGAAACTCTCAATCTATGCCGATGCGTAAAACGCATCGGCTTTTTTTATGTCAGGAATTCAAAATGCCTACACACATTCAAATTGGCGATATCACACCGCGCCTTCAATACATCGCAGATGGGGTTCAAACCAGCTTCATCTTTCCCTTCCCCATTTTTGAAAATGATGACCTTAAGGTCTATTTAAATGACACCTTACAAAGCTTAGGTTTTACCGTTTTGGGTGCTGGTAGCAGTGCGGGTGGCAACATTGTTTTTGATGTGGCTCCCACATCTTCTGTTGTGGTGACCTTGGCGCGAAAGATTGCCATTAAACGCACCACCGACTTTCAGGAATCTGGTGAATTCAGGTCTAAGGTGATCAATGATGAAATGGATTATTTGACCGCTTCGTTACAACAAGTTGCCGATGACCAGACCCGTTCGGTTCAGATGTCCGTGACGGAACCGGCTGATGTTGACGTGCTTTTGCCAAGTCCGCAAGCCAGCCGTTCCTTAACTTGGAATGATACGGCCACGGGCTTTGTGAACGGACCAACAAATGATGAAGTCACCAATGCTCAATTACATGCGACAAATGCTTTAAATTCAGAAAATGCTGCGCAGGCATCTGAAAATAACGCCGAGACAAGCGAGGCCGCTGCGGCAAACTCTGCGGTGCTGGCTCAGACGGCTGCCGCCAGCAATATGTATGCGACAAACGAAAGCAAATCAGCTGACTTTAGTGTGCTTTCGACGGACGATGGCAAACAGTTTTTAATTGATACTTCGGCTGGGACCGTGACCGTGACGCTTCCCGATGGCAGCACAGCAGCCGATGGGTTTCGCATTGCCTTGGCAAAAACCAGTGCGGATAATAATGCAGTTCTGGTGAACCGTTCTGGTACAGACACCATCAATGGCGGGACCAGCTGGCAGTTTTCGGTGGCCCATGGGCAATCAGTGATTGCCTTGGATACAACGCCGGCTCCGGACGTTTGGTTTGCTGCGGGCGTTGGTTTGGTTGCCCCGATTGGCGTCGCCGAAATTCAAGATAATGCAAAACCGTATGACATTGCTTTTGTGGCTGGTTTTGATGATCTCATGGATGCGGAAGGTGTTGCCGTGCAAACGTACGGCGAATTGGTGGTGCCGCGGACGCTGACCATTACCGGCGAGGCCGGATACCTAGATGTCGCCTCAGCCGGACAGTCCGTTCGTTTAGATGTCGAAAAAAATGGTGTGAGTATTTATGCCACCGTTCCTGAATTTGTTGCAACTTCAAATGCATTGAGCGCAGGCGTCCTTTCAACCACATCGTTTGCTGGTGGGGATCGACTGACTTTCAAAATCACCCAGACGGGAACGACAGCTTTGGGTCAGGGTGCCCGGTTCACCCTTAAAAGCATTCTGGCTTAACAACACATTACAAAAAGAAGGAGGCGATCATGAGCATGCTCTTGGCCCCAAATCAATTGCGTCAAATGATGGCGCTATACAATATTAATACGGCGGCTTTGTTTGATGGCTCGACCGGGTATCTAAGCTGGTTGCCATCAACTGCGGGAAACCGCAAGACGTGGACATTTTCAGCATGGGTTTGTAAATACGATCAAGGTGTTGGCGAACGAATGCTTTTAAGCGGTTACGGAAGCTCAACTTCTCGGCACCAATTTTCCTATCTCAATACGGATGATTTCCGTCACAGATTTTATAACGGTGGTGAGTTAGATACGGTTACAACGTCAGCAAAATATAGAGACACAACCGCCTTTCAGCATGTTGTTATCGTGTATGATACGACAGAAACAACCGCTTCTGATCGGTACAAGCTTTATATAAATAATGAACAAGTAACCTCGTTTAGTGTCGCCAACTATCCTGATTTAAACTTTGATGGTGAAGTCGGTAATTCTGTTTTACAGACGATTGCTAAAGATGGTTCTGGTGCGTATGCATATGGAACGTTCTATCTTGCCAAAGCCGAATTCATTGATGGACAAGCTTTAACGCCTTCTAATTTTGGAAGGTTTGATGCAAAAACGGATAATTGGATTGCCAAAAAATTCAACGGCACTTATGGAACAAATGGGTTTCATCTTAAATTTTCGGATAACAGCCTTGGATTAGAAGGAGCTGCATTCGATACGGCCTTAGGTGCGGGAATGACATATTCCAATGGTGACTTAACGGCAACAACCACTTCACCAAGACAGCATTTATCCGCTGTGGATGATTTGCCAACAGTGAGTGTAACACGTTGGGAAGTTACCGTTGATGCTGTTCGGGCTGGGTATACGTTGTTTGGCGTGCAAACGGCTGCGGCAACGATTACAAGCAGTCCGGCTTACAGTTACCCGGCGGATGTTTGGGGATTTAATGATAATGCACAAACATCCGAAAATGGTGTGTTGGGCGTTCAATCTTACGCACATCCAACAGATCGAACGACATGGGTCCTGGAATTTGATGCAGATAAGGGTACCTTGTCTTATTTCGCAGGCGATGAATACGTTTCGCAAATCACAGGATTAACGGGAACATATAAACCTTACTTTGGAATTCAAACCCCCGTTACCGCAAGTGTAATTTTCAATACAGCGGATCAAAAATACAATTCCAGTGTTCAGCTGGGTTACGATGCTTCTGGAAATTCCAATGATTGGGATTTGGCAAAATACGGTGTTGTTAAAGGCGTTACGAATACGCCAACGCATACGGCGGCAACGTTAAATCCGCTTGATAAAGGGGCGGCGATTTTATTAAGCAATGGAAACAGAACGCTCTCGGCCAATTCGGCTAATTGGGATGCTGTGGCTTGTTCTATGGCTATGAATGCCGATGATACAGATGGTTGGTATTGCGAGGCTGTTTATACGGGAACAGCGGGGAGCCTTACTTTTGGCATTATAAATGATGAAACAGCCGCACGGACGGCGTATGTCGGGCAAAATACCAATGGGTATGGATGTTTCCCAAGTGATGGACATATATATTATAATTCCGCACGTTTCTTAACTGCGGGTTTAACGGCGGCCATTGGCGACATTGTACAATTAGCATTCAAGCAAGGCAGTTTTTGGATTGGCGTCAATAATGTTTGGATGAATAGTGGAAACCCTTCTGCGGGAACCGGAGCCGGTGTTTCGAGTCTAACAGGAAAATGGTTTTTTGCGGGAAGTTACTACAATACAGGCGGAACCGTTGAATTTAGATTTTCAGAATCCGATTGGACTTATTCGGCCCCAACGGGCTTTAAGGCTTTGGCTACAGATAACCTCCCAAAGATTAGTTCAAGCGTAAATGATCACTTTAAAACGGTTCTTTATACAGGTGACGGTGTAACCATCGGTTCGGGTGGGCAGTCAGTTACAGGTGTTGGTTTTCAGCCTGATTTTGTTTGGATTAAATCGCGTACGATTAACGGGTATGCCGGTAATCACGAATTGTTCGATGCCATTCGCGGTACAACCAAGTGGTTGAATTCTGACAGAACCATTGCGGAAACAGTAGATAACGAAAGCCTCACGTCCTTCGACAGTGACGGGTTTACTTTAGGCAGTTTCCAGCAAGCGAATAGATTAGGCGATGAATACGTCGCTTGGTGTGCTTCGTTACCAAATGCCGTCACCAGCGGTTGGGCTGGCTCACCCAGCATCACGCCTTCAAAAGAAATCTATAATGATAAGCTGGGCATGAGCATCATTGCCTATACAGGCAACGGAACGGCGGGGGCGACGATCCCACATTCTCTGGGGACAAAACCGGGGATGATGATTGTTAAACGCTTAGATGCAGATATGGAATGGCCTGTTTACCATGTCAGTTTAGGAGCGACTAAAAATCTTGAATTCAATTCTGCTGCTTCTGCTTACACTTATCTAAATCGGTGGAATAATACTGAACCAACCTCAACCGTATTTAGTGTTGGTGATGGCAGTAATGTTAATGCTTTGGGTGGAACTTACGTAGCTTATATTTTTGCCGAATCCGAATTCATATCTATCGGAAGTTATCTTTCAAACAACAATACAGACGGTCCTTTTGTAAACACAGGAACAAGCCCTGTATGGTCTTTGTTTAAAGGTAACTTTAATGACCATTGGATCATTCAAGATAAAGTTCGTGATCCCTATAATCCAACCTCGAAACATATCTATGCAAACACGGACAACGTAGAATCCGATACGGGAACAGATGTTGATTTTGTGGCGAATGGAATCAAAGTAAGAGTGGGTGGGAACACTCCAAATTATCTAACGTATGAATATTTTTATATGTTCATCGGCCAACCCAATGGTCCCGTGGCAAATCCCGGACGCTAAAAAATATAAGGAGAAACCTAATGCAGTCTCTGCAGACTTAACCTGAGGTAAAGGCATGGAAGATATTCAATCCCCTCCGACTTTTGCCCAATTTGTTGAAACTTGGAACAAGGACCAAAATTTAACGACACCAAAGCACCACAAAAAAATATCAAAATGGTTAGAGCAAACGTGGAAAACTAAAAAACGTGAGCTTCTGTTGATGGCGTTTCGAAATTCCGGCAAGTCCACACTTGTCGGACTTTTTTGTGCCTGGCTTTTGGTGTGTGAACCCAGTTTGCGGATCATGGTTTTGGCGGCTGATTTATCATTGGCCAGAAAAATGACCCGCAATGTTAAACGCATCATCGAACGCCACCCGGCCTGTGCGGGGTTGAAACCAAAAGGCCGAGATCAATGGGCATCCGATCAATTTACCGTCAATCGAAAAAGTGAATTGCGCGACCCATCGATGTTGGCCAAGGGCATCGTCGCAAATATTACAGGGTCGCGCGCCGACATTGTGATTTGCGATGATGTGGAAGTTCCCAATACCTCAGACACCCAAGGCAAACGCGAAGACCTACGGGACCGTTTGGACGAAATTGATTATGTGTTGGTGCCGGGTGGTCTTCAGTTGTATGTCGGCACGCCGCATACTTTTCACAGCATTTATGGAAAAATAACGCGGGTCGATATGGGCGAAGAACAACCGTATTTGTCAGGTTTCAAACGGATGGAAATCCCCATCTATGACAAGCAAGGGAAATCCGTTTGGCCGGATCGTTTTCCATTGAAAAAAATTGCGTCCATTCGCAAACGCACAGGACCCAATAAATTCAAATCTCAGATGTTGTTGGAACCTGTTGATATTGCGGATGGTCGACTTGATCCTGATGCTTTAAAAACTTACGCGGGGGAAATCGAATACGCCGAAATGAATGGCCAAGCCATGTTGACCTTAGAAGGTTCGCGGTTGGCGTCTGCGACTTGTTGGTGGGACCCCAGTTTTGGGTCCCCCGAACGGGGCGACAGTTCGGTGATTGCTTGTGTGTTTACATCCGAAAATGGAACCTATTGGCTTCACCGGGTCGAGTATTTGACGTTTGATCCTAAGCTTGTTCATGAAGTTTCAGAAGCTCAGCAATTGTGCCGCCAAGCAGCTCAATTTGTACAAGAACTTCATCTGCCATCCCTCACGGTGGAAACCAACGGYCTTGGCAAATTTCTGCCCAGCCTGTTGCGCCGAGAAATGGAAGATTTAGGAATCGCATGTGCGGTTGTTGAAAAACATTCTTCGTCCTCCAAAGACAAACGCATTTTAGAAGCCTTTGACGCCCCCTTGGCCGCGGGGCGCATTCAGGTGCACAGATCGGTTGGACAGACACCGTTCATCACCGAAATGCGCGAATGGCGTCCGGCGTCCAGAGCCCCTGATGATGGCTTGGATGCGGTGGCCGGGTGTTTGTTATCTGAACCCGTACGATTGTCCAGAAACCCCAACGCGCAAAAACTTGGCAAACGTCCCAATTGGGTCGGCGGCGGGGGGGTGGCTTTTAAGGCTACGACTAAATTTAACCTTTAATCAAAATCAAAATGAAACCTCTTAAGCCTCCGCCAGCGCGGAGGCTTTTTTTATCTCAATCAACGAAAGGACTACCTTATGCAAACAGCAACTGGCCTCGACCTTGGATGGTGGATCACGGCCGTCGAACTTCCCGCACTGGCGGGTTTGTTTTGGATCAACTGGCGCAATCAACGCACCGCCGAAGATGAAATTGATGACCTGCGTCATGGTTTGGATGTGGGCTTGGCTCATCTTCGCCAGCACTTGGATGCTTTTAAGTTAAAGGTCGCAAAAAGTTATGTGTCGACCGTATACCTGAAAGACGTCGAAGAACGCCTGACCAGTCATCTGATCCGCATCGAAGACAAGCTCAACATTCATCAAATAAAACGTTTAGGAGATGGTAAATGACACCGTCAGAATCAGAAATAACCTTAGAAAGCTTACGCAATCGCGAAGTCGATGTTTTGGCCCGCACGTTGTACGGCGAAGCGCGGGGCGAAAGTCTCAGCGGTAAAGAAGCCGTGGCCTGTGTCATTTTGAACCGTGTTAAACGCGCCACAGATCGGGGTGGGTATTGGTGGGGAAATTCCGTGGAAGGGGTCTGCAAAAAACCATGGCAATTTTCGTGTTGGAATTCTAATGACCCTAACCGTGAAAAAATCCTAGTCATGGAAGCCGGGCACCGGGTKTTYGATACYTGTGTGCGCATYGCSCGYCGRGCSATTTCMGGATGYYTRAMMGAYRCCACATCYGGGGCSACGCATTAYCACACCYTGAACGTTAACCCKCCGTGGTCACGSGGSCGYGCGGCGTCGGCTGAAATTGGCCGRCACYTATTTTAYAACGATATCGAATAAGGAGAATTGAAATGKYKCCACTTCTCATCGGTCCACTTATATCAGGCGTTTTAAGCGTGATTGATAAAGCCGTCGAAGACAAAGATCAGGCCAACGCGATTAAGGCCAAATTTAACGAGCTGGCAATTGCTGGCGAAATGAAGGAATTGGAATCGGCGGCAAAAATCATTGTCGCCGAAGCCCAAGGGGACAGCTGGTTGCAACGCAACTGGCGGCCCATGTTGATGGTGATGTTTGGCGTGATCATTGCCAACAATTATATCATCGTGCCCATTTTTAATACCACCCCCGCCGACATCCCACCAGATATGTGGGATCTCTTAAAGCTTGGCGTGGGTGGATATGTGGTTGGGCGGTCGGTCGAAAAAGGTGTGAAAACCTTTAAACAGTAATCAAACCTTATCAGATCGTATCAGCCTGTGCGTTTAATCAGGTGATAGCCAAAATCGGTTTCGACCACGTCACTGACTTGGCCTTCGTCCATGGAAAACGTAGCGTCTTGGAATTCTTTAACCATTTGGCCTTTGCCGAATGTACCCAAATCGCCACCGTCTTTGCCCGAAGGACAATCGGAATGTTTTTTGGCCAGTTCAGCAAAATCTGCACCATCAGCAAGTTGGGTTTTAAGGTCATTAACCAACTCTAAAGCTTCGTCTTTGGTGCGGGTTGCGCTGGACCGGTCGGAGCCTTCGTGCATCAATAAAATGTGGGATGCGGATACTTTTTCGGACATGGRCTTTTCCTTAAATTTGGGAGGATGAACTTCTTAAACGTACATACACGTTTTTTTGTTCATTCACAAAACATAATGTTGTATGAAATATAGGTAATGTATAAGAAAAGACGAGGACAAAATGTCAGACCTGTTGCCCCAACAACACCTTTTGTTAGAACTGATCCAGATGTCAGGCGATATTTCTGTGCCCAAAAGGGATGATGGAAGTGTCTTGTTTCGCACACTCAAAGAATGTGAAGACCTGCGTTTGGTGGCCGTCACACCGGATGGTGATGATCACAATACGGCAACGGTCACTCTGCGGGGGCGAAAGGCCTTATAAATAAGGCTCGCGTTTTAAAGGACGTGCATCGCTGATCGCTCTCATCACAAAAACAGCGGCAACAACAATCGCCAATCCAACACCCACCCAAAATGACAACCACAGCATGGCAACAAAAATCGCTAAGGCGAGGGCGATTGAAAAAATATCACTTAATTTTTGAATATACATAAAATACGTCTCCCCAGTTGATGACGTACAGTATGGGGCCTGGCAGCTGAACCAACACTGAAAGTAAAATTCAGGTTCCGTTCAGGTCCAACGCCGAAAAGCCTAGTTTTTTTGAGGGGGGGGGAGGTCCGAAAGGTCCTGTTGCCACTGTGCGGCAATGTTCAGCGTGCTCTGAATTTTGGGGCAACGACATCCACAGGACAAAGGTGCTTCTAAGTTTAGGGCATGTTGATTTTTATGGGGTTCGGTACAAGGCCCACAGATTTCCGTCGCAATCGTGCCGAGAAGCTTGTTCAGCATATCTTGATAGTTTTGTTGGTTTAGCGAGTGTTCCATTGTGCCGCCCTTTCCTTAAATAAATTGGCACAATTTCTATACTTTAGAAATGCCATAAACAGACTAGTTACATGTTGTTTTAATGAACAAAATATCTATTTATGTTTGGGTTGCTGTTGCTGTGGGGTGTTTGTAACCATGATTCCCAGTATTGCCCTTTTTCCTAGATTGTCATTAATCAAATAAATCAAGGCTATATTTCTCGTGTGCCCTAAGGCATTTAGAAAAATAGGGCCATGAAAAAAATGCCGGTTTTTGTGTATATTTTTGGCTTATTCTGCATACGATATCTCTAGTTTTTAGGGAATCACAAGTGTCTGGCGAGCAAAAAAGAAAGGGCAGGTCTAATTTGACCTGCCCTTAAATTCTTATAAGWAGTTGAATAGCCCCTAGTTTCCTAGACACCTTAGGCCTTCAATTTTTGTTGTCCTTCAAAATCTACTGGCGACAACATTCCGTTGTTACCATGTTTTTTTTTGGTTGTAGAAAAACTCAATGTAATCGAACACATCTTGACGAGCATCCTTGCGGGTCGCGTACGTTTTTCGCCTGATCCATTCTCGCTTTAGAAGTTGGAAAAAACTTTCTGCAACAGCATTTTCATAGCAATTTCTTCGGCGGATCATACTGGCTTCCAAGTTGTTAGCCTTCAGGAATTTCGGCCACTCATAACGGGTAAACTGACTCCCTTGGTCTCAATGAATAATCACTTTCGACTTTGGTTTTCGACGCCATACGGCCATTAAAAGCGCACTTAACACCAAGTCCATTTGCATCATCGATTGCATGGACCAACCGATGATCCTCCGGGAATAGAGATCGATGATGACCGCAAGATACAGCCAGCCTTCATGAGTTTTGATATAGGTAATATCTGTCACCCAAGTTTGATTTGGTGCTTCGACGTTGAAGGCCCGTGCTAAGTGATTAGGCGCGACAACGGCTGGCTTGCCTCCATAAAACCCGGCTTTGCGCTTATAGCCGATCTGCGCCTTAATGCCGGCAAGGCTGGTTAAACGCGCGACTTTGTTCGGGCTACAGGCCTCACCAAGTGAACGCAGGTCATCATGTAATTTACGATATCCATACACCCGGCCACTTTCCTGCCAAGCTTCTTTCAACAACCCAATTAATCGATTGTCATCTTTGATCTTCTTGCTGACAGGCTCTTTGAGCCACGCATAGAAACCGCTGTGATGAATCTTGAGGATGCGACACATGGGGCGAACGCGAAAACACACAAGATTATCCTTGATGAAGGCGTACTTCACTTGGCATCCCTTGCGAAATACGCCGTGGTGCATTCAATCGGTCATCGCAACATCTAAGTTTATGATGTTTGCAATGGAGGATATGAAATGCCAAGAACAGGTCGTCGCGGATTAACAAAACAGCAAAAAAGCGAACTCTGGAACCGATGGAAGTCAGGTCAATCTCTCAGTGATATTGGTCGTGCCTTAAATACGCATGCAGGGTCCGTTCACGGTGTGCTTTCCGCAACGGGAGGGATTCAACCACGACCAAGGGTTAGATCTTCACGGGCTTTGCAAATAAGCGAACGGGAAGAAATATCACGTGGACTTGGACAAGGTTTTAGCTTGCGTCATATTGCGAGATACTTGTGCCGATCTGCATCCACCATTTCCCGAGAAGTTGATCGGAATGGTGGGCGCCGTGCATATCGTGCCGTTCAAGCGGATGTAAATTCTCTCAATAATAGCCTTCGGCCAAAACCTTGCCTGTTGGCAGGCCATAAAACTTTACGGCATTTAGTGGCACAAAAGTTATCCCTTGAGTGGTCCCCAGTGCAAATATCTGGATGGTTGCGTGTGGAATATGGTTATGATGCCTCCATGCAAATATCCCATGAAACCATTTACAAAAGCCTGTTTATCCAAGCACGGGGCGTTTTAAAGAAAGAGCTTATATCTCACCTACGTAGCAATCGAACTATGAGAAGAGGAAAGACTTGGACCACGGCAGGCCAACCTCGTGGACAAATAATTGGCGCTGTATCCATCTCTGAACGACCTGCAGAAATTGAAGATCGCGCCATCCCAGGCCACTGGGAAGGTGACTTGATCTCAGGCTCAAATAATACGCACATGGCAACCCTTGTTGAACGCACATCACGCTATGTCATGTTGGTCAAACTGAAAGGTAAGGATACGAAAAGTGTTGTTGGTGCGCTAACAAAGCACATTCAGTCCTTACCAGCAGGGCTGATGAAAACACTCACTTGGGATAGAGGCACGGAAATGGCTCATCATAAGAAACTGACGATGGCGACAAAAGTCGATATGTACTTTTGTGACCCGCAGAGCCCTTGGCAGCGTGGAACCAATGAAAATACAAATAGGCTTCTACGTCAGTATTTTCCGAAAAAAACGGACCTTTCTGTGCATAGTCAAAATCATCTAAATAAGATTGCAGAAAAGATGAATGCAAGGCCAAGAAAAACACTTGGTTTTAAGACGCCAGCGTTTATTCTGGAGAAGATGTTGCGGTGATCGATTGAATGCACCGTGGCTTTTTTTAGGATATCGCGTTCCTCTGTGACGCGCGCAAGTTCTGTTTTGAGGCGACGGATCTCCTGCGCTTGCAAGATATCCTGCTGACGTTCTTTATCCGGTTTATGGAAGATTGCCTTCCAGTCATATAGGGACTTGGTGCTGATGCCCAACCTAGTGGCAACATCCTTGACGGAATAGCCACGATCTGTGACCTGAGCGACCGCATCGCGCTTAAATTCTTCTGTGTAACGAATGCCTGACATAATCAAAACTCCTTGCTTCATTTTTAAACTACAAGGTGTCTAGAAATCTAGGGGCTATTCAGTTACTGACCCAAGTCTTTCAAGTCCCAACAATGAATATACCTTAGCTTTGCACAATCGAAAGCCTATTGCCCTTCGTGGAAAACCAATTTTAATAGATCAAAAAATAAGTAGCATTTTCGTCAGTAACCTTAGCTCAATATAAACTTAAGTGTTCAAATCATGCCAGTTCATGGGCGTGTTTCAGGACCTTTTACTTTGCGTTGAAATCCAATCCAAGGTCGCGATAGCGTTCGGGGTCGTCGCCCCAATTTTCGCGGACTTTGACGAACAGGAACAGGTGCACACGGCGATCCAATATTTCTTCTAATTCAAGGCGAGACTGACTGCCGAGCTTTTTGATTTGCTGGCCGCCCTTGCCCAAAATGATGGATTTTTGGCTGTCGCGTTCGACAAAGATCACTTGTTCGATTTTAACGCTGCCGTCGTCCCGGTCTTCCCATGTTTCGGTTTCCACCGTGGTGGCATAGGGCAATTCTTGACGCAGCTGCAAATACAGCTTTTCGCGTGTGATTTCCGCTGACAACAAACGTTCGGTCATGTCGGACACTTGGTCTTCGGGGAAATGCCAGGGGCCTTCGGGCATGGTCGAAGCCAGATGTGCCAACAAGTCTTTCACGCCCTTGCCTTTGAGCGCCGAAATCATAAAGACTTCATCAAAAATGCCTTCTTCGGACAGTTCTTTGGCAAATTCCAAGAGCTTTTCTTTGGGCACCTTGTCTATTTTATTTAAGATCAGGTGAGCGCGTTTGTGTTCTTTTTTCATGCGTTCGATGATTGCCTTGGTATCGCGGCGAATGCCGGCTTCGACGTCCACCAACAACAAGGTAAAGTCCGCATCCGAAGCCCCAGACCAAGCGGCCGAAACCATGGCGCGGTCCAAACGACGACGGGGCTCAAAGATACCCGGTGTATCGATGAACACCAACTGCACATCGTCCATAACAGCGATGCCCATGATGCGCGAACGGGTGGTTTGCACCTTTGGCGAAACGATGGAAACTTTGGTGCCAACCATGCGGTTAACCAGTGTTGATTTTCCGGCATTTGGCGCGCCAAGGACGGCGATAAATCCACATTTGGGGTTTTGTGGGGACATTTTAGGTATTCTCCAATGTTGTCAGCAACTTTTGTGCTGCGGATTGTTCTGCGCTGCGTCTAGACGTTCCGGACGCCGACTGAGGGGCTTGGTCTTGGACCGTGACTTCCATAGTAAAGGTCGGGGCATGGTCGGGGCCGTCTCTGGACGCAATTGAGTATATGGGCAGGCCTAGGCTTCGCGCCTGAGCCCATTCTTGTAAGGCGGTTTTGGCGTCTTTGGGAGCGCTTAAATCTTGGGATATCAGGTTTTCCCAATGTTTGGCAATAAACGCCTGAGCCGGTTCTAGTCCGCCATCTAAATACATGGCGCCAAAAATGGCTTCTAAAGTATCGGCGGTGATCGAGGAATAGGATCGTTTTTCCGTTTCCAAATCCACCGTTTGAATGTGAATGAATTGGCGAAGATCAATCAGGTCCGCAACCCGCGCCAAAGCCACACGGGACGTTAAGCCTGCATAACGGCGCGCTAAATGGCCTTCGTCTTCGTCGTCAAAACGTAAATAAAGGGTTTCGGCCATGGTCAGGCCCAACACCCGGTCGCCCAAAAATTCAAGCCGTTCATTTGATTGCGTGCGATTGGTGGTGGTCGAAGAATGCCGCAACGCCGTTGACAAAAGATTGGCGTCTTTGAACACATAGCCCAAAATTTCATGAAGCTGTGTGCTGTCAGAATTCATCAATTGATTCCAGCAAAAAAGCGTTCGAAACGAAGCGACTTTGGCCAGTTCCAAAACGTCCAAAACGAGCCATCATTGGAAAAGAACAAAAATTCAGCGCGACCGACCAGATTTTCTTTGGGGATATAGCCAACGTCCATCAAAAAGCGGGAATCTCTGGAATTGTCACGGTTATCGCCCATGCCGAAATAATGGTCTGCGGGGACTTTATAAACCTGCGTATTGTCGGCGCGGCCCGTATCGGACATTTCGATGATCATATGGGTTCTGCCGCCGGGCAGCGTTTCTTTGTAACGCGTTGCCGTGCGGTAAATGCCATAGGTGTCTTGATAGACAAATTCACCAAGGCTTTCACGGATCACGGCTTTGCCATTGATGTGAAGAACGCCACCCTTAACCTGAATGAAGTCGCCGGGCAGCCCAATGATGCGTTTAATGTAATCGGTGCGGTTGTCGGTGGGTTTTTTAAACACCACAACATCGCCACGGGTGACTTCGGTATACAGCACCCGATCAGGCAACAACGGCAAGCTGAACGGCAGCGAATGGCGGCTGTATCCATAGGAAGATTTTGAGACAAACAGATAATCGCCAACCAAAAGCGTTGGGATCATCGATCCGGAAGGAATGTTAAAAGGCTCGTAAGCAAAGGTGCGCACACCCAAGGCAATCAACACGGCAAAAATGACGGTTTTTGCCGTATCCCACAAGCTATCCCCTTCAGTCGTGGGGGTAAGGCCTTCTAATTCAAAGTCTTCGTTCATTTTTGGTCCGTATCTGGTTCTGCCGAAATCACCACCATGGCGTGGGCCATGGGGTATTCGTCGGTCAAGGAAACATCAATTTTCGGGGCATAGCCCTCGGGCGTAAGGCTTTGTAGCCTGTCTAAGGCCCCATTGGAAAGGGTCATGATGGGCTGGCCGCTGGGCAGATTGTCCACGGACAAGTCTCGCCAGTATACATTTTCGCGAAATCCGGTGCCCAAAGCCTTGGCACAGGCTTCTTTTGCCGCATAAAACATGGCATAACGATTGGCCCGAGCAGCCCCGCGTTTTTCAGCTTTTGCACATTCTTTATCGGTGTATATGCGCGCCGTAAATCGCTTTTCAAAACGCGATAAGGTCTTTTCAATGCGGCGAATATCGCAAAGATCTGTGCCGATGCCCAAAATCATAAAGACCGCGCCTTATCCATCAAACGGCGCATTTGGGTAATCGAGCTTTCCAGCCCCACAAAAATCGCTTCGCCAATCAAAAAATGGCCAATGTTTAATTCTTTAATGGTTTCAATGGCGGCAATCGGCGCCACCGTATCAAAGGTCAAACCATGCCCGGCGTGGCATTCCAAACCCAGTTTTTCAGCATAAGCGGCGGCGGTTTTGATGTTTTCAAAAATAGCCGCGCGTTCTGGGCCCTCTGGTGCATCACAATACGCCCCCGTATGCAATTCAACCACGGGCGCGCCCAAGGCCTTTGACGCGTCCAAGGCTTCGATGCTGGGTTCAATAAACAGCGACACGCGAATGCCCGCATCGGAAAGCTTAGTCACATAAGGTTTTAAGGCATCGAAACCGCGAACAACATCCAACCCGCCTTCGGTGGTGCGTTCTTCGCGTTTTTCAGGAACCAAGCACGCCGCGTGGGGGTTGTGATGAAGCGCAATGGCGAGCATTTCATCGGTCGCCGCCATTTCAAAGTTCAGCGGCAAATCAATTTCGTCGCACAAACGCAAGATGTCCGTATCCGTAATATGGCGGCGATCTTCGCGCAGGTGGGCCGTGATACCATCAGCCCCGGCAAGTGCAGCCATTTTTGCCGCACGCACGGGATCGGGATAACCGCACCCCCGTGCATTGCGAATGGTCGCCACGTGATCGATGTTTACACCAAGGCGTAATTTTTTATCCGTCATTTTGAGGCCGCCTCTTTTAAAGCTTTGTCATGCAATTTTTTATCGCGTTTGCGTTGTTTTTTGGTGCGTCTATGGTGCCGTGCGGCTTGATATTTTGCAATCATTGGTTTTAGTGGGGTAAAAAAGAGTATCCAGACAAAGATCGATACAGGAACACTGCCCACCAACAACGGCCACATCACAGGCGCCGCCGTTTCCATCAGGAATTCAAAATCCAGTCGGTGCATGGCTTCCATGCTTTCGGTCATGACGTTTAAAAAATCAACTTCATGGGCTTCGACATCATGTTCGTCATCCGCATCTAAAATAAAGCGTCCAACCTTAAAGACACCAACCCAAATGAACGGGAATGTCCAAGGATTGCCGACCACCGTACCAATCGCGCTGGCAATGATGTTGGCGCGCATGATGTAAGCCAAAATTGCGGACAACACAAAATGCAGGCCAATAAACGGGGTAAACGAAATCGCCGCCCCGCAGGCAAATCCAGCCGCCAAAGAATACGCCGACCCCGGAATTCTCGCCACCCGGTGAAAAACATACCGGGTCGAACGGTTCCAGCCCGATGAAGGCCAGAAAAACTGGCGTACACGGTTCAGGGGGGTGAGTTTTTGACGTCTTTTAAACATGGGCGGACTATAAGCTAAATCGGTTAAAATAATACATAGATTTTAGCCCCGCGCYCGCTCAACCGTATTCACAACAGGGTTGGCTCTGAGCGCCGCAATAATTTCGGTTAAGTGTTTCACATCGCGGACTTCTATATCCACATACATATCGAAAAAATCAGCCGAACGGGTCATGATTTTCAGGTTCGAAATATTGCCTTCGCTGCGCGCGATGCTGTTGGACAGTTCGCCCAAGGCTCCGCGTACATTCAACAATGTCAGATGAATGCGGCTGACGTGTTCTTCGGGACGCAGGGTGTCTTGGTCCCACGATACATCAATCCATCTGGATGGTTCTTCTTCGTACTGATGCAGATTGTCACAATCGATGGTGTGGATGGTGACCCCCTTGCCCGTGGTGATGATGCCAACAATGCGGTCGCCGGGCAACGGATGGCAACAGCCCGCATAATGCATGGCCATGCCGGGAATCAGCCCGCGAATGGGAATGCCTGAACTTTGATTTTTTTTGTTTTTGGCGCGCGCGCGTCCCGATGTGCGGGTGGGCAGAGACGGCAGGCTTTTTTTCTTGGCCCCCGGATAAACAGCTTCCAAGACATCGCGCGCGCCGATATGCGCCATGCCGACTTCGGCAACCAGATCATCAACGGTTTCTTTTTGAAAGATTTTTAAAACGCCCTTCAGACCTTTTTCGGTCATGGCGTAATCTTCTTCGACAAACACCCGGTTGATCATGGCTTGGCCCAATTCCAAGTATTGATCGCGTTCTTTCAAGCGCACATACAAACGAATGCGAGCCTTGGCCTTGCCCGAGACCACAAAGTTTTGCCATGTGGGCGAAGGTGTGTGGGTTTTGGACGTGACAATATCCACCTGATCGCCATTTTTAAGACGCGTGCGCAACGGCATCATGCGGCCATTGATTTTGGCCCCGACACAACGGTCGCCGACTTCGGTGTGCACCGCATAGGCAAAATCAACAGGTGTTGCTTGCTGCGGCAGGTTGATCAGGTCGCCCTTGGGCGTAAAGCAGAACACTTGGTCTTGAAACATTTCCAACTTGGTGTGTTCCAGAAACTCTTCGGGTTCGGCGGCATGTTCCAAAATTTCCAACAATTCGCGAAGCCAGCGGTATTGTTTGCCATCCTTGGGCTTACCAGACCGCCCTTCCCCGTTTTGTTTGTATTGCCAGTGTGCGGCAACGCCATTTTCGGCCACATCGTGCATATCACGGGTGCGAATTTGAATTTCAACCCGATGCTTTTCCGGGCCAATGATACAGGTGTGCAAGGATTGATAGCCATTGGGCTTGGGCAGGGAAATATAGTCTTTAAAGCGTTCAGGGACAACGCGGTAAGCATTGTGAATAACCCCCAACGTCTTATAACATTCTTCGGTATTGTCGACGGAAATGCGAAACGCCATGATGTCGGACATGGCTTCGAACGGTACGTCTTTGAACTGCATTTTGCGCCAAATGGAATACGGTGTTTTTTCGCGACCCGTGATGGTGGCGCTTACATCATATTCTTTTAAGGTTGCGGTCAATTCGTCAATAATTCTGGGCACCAGATTTTCACCTTCGGCGCGCAAATAATCCAACCGTTTCATGATGGAATCACGGGCTTCGCCGTTGATTTCCGCAAACGCCAGATTATCCAGTTCGTTTTTCATTTCCTGCATGCCGATGCGTTCGGCCAATGGCGAGAAAATCTCCATGGTTTCGGTGGCGATGCGTTTGCGTTTTTCCGGCTTTTTGATGAAATGCAAGGTCTGCATATTGTGCAGACGGTCGGCCAGTTTGACCAACAAAACGCGAATATCTTCGGACATGGCCAGCAACAGTTTGCGGAAATTTTCCGCCTGTTTGGCGTGGTCCGATTGCAGTTCGATTTGCGTCAGTTTGGTCACACCATCGACCAATTTTGCCACTTCGACACCGAACAGCTTTTCAATATCTTCAATCGTGGCATTGGTATCTTCGACGGTATCGTGCAACAGCGCCGTGACGATGGTCGCCGTATCCAAACGATAGCCCGTTAAAATGCCGGCGACTTCAAGAGGATGCGAAAAATAAGGATCACCAGAGGCGCGCGTTTGGCTGCCGTGGGCCTTCATCGCAAATACATACGCGCGATTGATCAGGTCTTCATCGGCTGCCGGGTCATAACTTTTAACGCGTTCGACAAGTTCAAACTGGCGGATCATGCAAAAGCCCTCCGTTTGAAACAAACGAAGGGCTTAAGATGTTTGAGGATCAAGCGCATGCTTAGCCTTCCTTGGCTTCAGCGCCTTCCATCATGGCTGCGGCTTCGTTTGTTGCGGCTTCGATTTCTTCGGCGGCAACGTCGTGAACCGTCAAGTTGTCTTCGGCGACTTCCTCGGCTTCGTTTGCTTCGCCGTTGACTTCCAATTGCAACGCCCGGATGTCCATTTCGTCTTCGATGACATCGTCGTTTTCAACATAACGCTGAAGACCCCGGATCAGGGTTTCTTCCAGTTCTGCGAAGTCGACATTTTCTTCGGCAATTTCACGAAGAGCAACAACAGGATTTTTGTCGTCATTTCGTTCCAATGTCAGATCAGCACCAGCAGCAACATCGCGCGCCCGTTGGGCAGCAGTCATCACCAGTTTAAAACGGTTGGGAATTTTTGTAACGCAGTCTTCGACCGTGACGCGAGCCATGAACAGTCTCTCCGATTAAATCATTATGAATTCATTGTGAATCTTCGGATTATATATGTCTAAGCGTGCCTCAAAGCAAGACAATTAGACGTTTATTTTGCTTTATTTTACGAAACAGGACGACAAAGCTGATCTTTAGGCAGTTTTGCCGCCATTTCTCTAAGCTTTTCCCCGGTCACCGGATGCACCCAATCTGGGGCAATTTCAGCCAAAGGCAACACCACAAAAGCCCGGTCTTGCAAGCGTGGATGGGGAATACGCGGGCTGTGTTCGGTCAAATGAAGGTCGTCATAAACCAAAAGATCCAAGTCCAATATGCGTGCCGCATTGCGCTCAGCCCGGACCCGGCCAAAATCGGCTTCGATATCATGCAAAGCCTGTAATAAGTCCAGTGGGTTCAAATCCGTTTCGATTTGAACCACGCCATTGATATACCACGGTTGATCAGATACGGGCACAGGCGCACTTTCAAACCAAGTGGACTGTGCCTTAACCTTTGTATTTGATATTCTTTGCAAAGCTTTAACAGCCGCCGCGCAGGTGTCAACGGGGGCGCCAAAGCGTTCAGATGGCAGGTTTGCGCCGATCCCAATGAAAATCATTTTCTGAATGCCTTTAAAACAGTTTTTCCCTTGCGAATAAGGGGGCGAGTGCTTAACTCTAATCTATCTGAATTATTTAATATTTATATCTTCAATTTTTTAATCGACTTATTTTTAAAGGAATTATTATTATGCCTTTTTATCCTCAAGAACGCATCGGTCTTTTTATCGACGGATCAAATCTTTATGCGGCGGCTCGTGCCCTAAATTTTGACATTGATTACAAACGTTTGCTGAAATATTACGCCAGCGAAGGCCGCTTGATCCGCGCCATGTATTATACCGCCCTGATTGACGATGCCGAATATTCCCCCCTGCGCCCGTTGGTCGATTGGTTAGATTACAACGGCTATACCATGGTCACCAAACCCGCCAAAGAATTTACCGATTCCCAAGGTCGCAAAAAGATCAAAGGCAACATGGATATCGAACTGGCCATCGACGTGATGGAAATGGCCCCGGCTTTGGATCACATCGTGTTGTTTTCCGGCGATGGCGATTTCCGCCGTTTGTTAGAAGCCGTTCAACGCAAGGGTCTCAGATGCACCGTGGTCAGCACGGTTAAATCTCATCCGCCCATGGTCGCCGATGAATTGCGTCGCCAAGCCGACAACTTTATTGAATTAAGCGACTTGCAAAATATGATTGGACGCTCCAGCAATGACCGTCCACAACGTCCTGCTATTATTGATGATCAGCCCGCAGTTGAGGCTACAGATGACGTTGCAGATGACGTTGCAGATGACGTAGCAGAGGCGACAACACCCGGCGATTTTGACAATTCGTGAACACCATAGAACCGCCCTTTGATTGCGATCTGTGCCCCCGGCTTGTTGAATTTCGCACCCAAAATCAGGAAAAGTTCCCCGATTTTAAAAATGCTCCGGTGCCCAGCTTTGGCCCAATTGACGCCGAAGTCTTGATCGTGGGCCTGGCACCGGGATTAAAGGGGGCCAATTGCACCGGACGTCCGTTTACCGGGGATGGCGCGGGCGATTTGTTGTATCCAACCCTGTTAAAGCTAGGTTTTGCCAAAGGCACCTTTGGCGCCACGGTGGACGATGGCTTAAAACTGATCAATTGTCGCATCACCAATGCGGTGCGCTGTGTGCCCCCACAAAACAAATCAAATGCCGCCGAAGCCGCCGCCTGTCGACCTTTTTTGATCGCCGAAATGAAGGCCATGAAAAACCTGAAAACCATCGTGTCGATTGGTTTATTCAGCCACAACGCAGTGCTGAAAACGCTGGGGTTCAAACAATCAGCCTTTAAATTCGTGCATGGGGCTCAGTATGATTTGGGGGACAACCTGACGCTGGCCGACAGTTATCACTGTTCCAGTTACAACACCAACACCGGTGTTTTAACGCCAAAAATGTTTGAAGCTGTATTCAAGGCCTTACTTTGATAAGCTATGATTAAATCATCTATGGATTCTCTGGGGGAAGTTAAAAATGCGTGTTGTTTGTTTGGATATGGAAGGCGTTCTGGTTCCTGAAATCTGGCTGGGCGTTGCCGATAAAACCGGAATCGAAGACCTGCGCCTGACCACACGGGACATCAAAGATTACGACGAATTGATGCAACATCGCCTCAAAGTGCTGGACCAACACGACATCAAAATGGACCTGATCCAAGACGTGATCGGCGATATGGGGCCGATGGAAGGCGCCAAAGACTTCGTCGACGAACTGCGCCGCCACGCCCAAGTGATCATCCTTTCAGATACCTTTTACGGCTTTGCTCAGCCTTTAATGAAGCAATTGGATTGGCCGACCTTGTTCTGTCATTATCTAGACGTTGCCGACGACGGACATATCACCGGATACCGCCTGCGCACCACCGACCACAAAACAAAGACGGTTAAGGCCTTAAACGAGTTGAATTTCTTCACGGCGGCCATGGGCGACAGCTACAATGACACGGGCATGATCCAAGAAGCCACAACCAGTGCCTTTTTCCGCAGTCCGCAATGCGTGCTGGATGATTTTCCAGCGTTTCCGCACTTTACAGATTACGGTGAAGCCACCGAGTTTTTGTTAACGTCAGAATCCAAATAGTCATGGCCGACATCGTCAACCTCAACCAATTTCGCAAAGACAAGTCGCGCAAGGATAAAACCAAAACGGCAAAGGACAACCGCGTCAAATTCGGTCGAACAAAGGCGGAAAAATTCAAGGCCGCAGCCGAAAAAGCCCTTCAGGACAATCGCCACTCAAACAAAGAACTTGATGATAAAACAGACGACTAAAGCCTATTTTTCATGTTCTGGATCATCTAATAATTTATGCATGTGAACCAACACATATTTCATATGAGCATCGTCCACGTTGGCTTGAGATTTGTTGCGCCAAGCGTTTAAGGCTTCGGCTTTATTGGGATAGATCCCCACGATATCCAAAGCGCTTAAATCATCAAATTCAACACCACGGGGGTCTTTGACATGACCACCAAAAACCATGTGCAGCAGTTGTTTAGGTTGATCGCTCATAAGAAGACTCCGTGATTATCTGAGGAAAGACATATCTTATCTGGAACAATCGCGGCTGTATCGTTATTATTGCCCGCATGTGTGAATTAATGGGCATGAATGCCAACGTCCCGACCGATATCTGTTTTAGTTTTTCCGGCCTGATGAAACGGGGCGGCGAAACGTCGCACCACAAAGACGGCTGGGGCATTGCGTTTTATGAAGGCTGCGGCTGTCGCACCTTTCACGACCCCGAACCCAGCGCCACGTCGAAAATTGCTCAATTGATTTCGGATTACCCCATCAAAAGCAAAATCATCATCAGCCACATTCGCAAAGCCACTCACGGCAAGGTCAATTTATGCAACACTCACCCGTTTGTGCGTGAAATGTGGGGCAAAAACTGGGCCTTTGCCCACAACGGCAAGCTGCCCAACATCAAAAAACGAAAACTGGACCATTTCCACCCCGTCGGCGACACCGACAGCGAACATGCCTTTTGTTGGATGTTGGATCAAATCCGCACCCAATTTCCAAAGCAACCGCGCAGCCGCAAGGCCTTGGCCGCGCTTATTCAGGATTTAGCCGACGATATTGCGGGCGGCGGGGGCATTTTTAACTTTTTGCTGAGCGAGTCCACCGATCTGTACGCCTACAACACCACCAAACTGTCGTACCTCACGCGGCGGGCTCCGTTTGGCGAGGCTCAATTAATTGACGACGACATGGTTATTGATTTTTGCCCTGAAACCACCGACACAGACGTGGTCACCGTCATCGCCACTTCGCCGCTGACCAACAACGAAGACTGGACGGCCTTGGATCACCGCAAATTATATGTGTTTCGTGATGGCCTTATACGCTGACCTCCGCTTAAAGCTCAACACCGCCATGAGCTCTCGCCAAATCGCCAAGCGCAAGGCCGCTGCGGGCTCGGCGTGGGATTCTCATTTGGACGCCAGCCGCGCTTATATTTTGAAAAATTTAGGGGACGCAAATAAGGGAAAAGTAGTGATTTTAGGCTCGGGCCACCTGTTCGACGTACCCCTAGTCGACCTGTCAAAAGCCTTTAAACAGGTGGTGTTGGTGGATGTCGAGCACCCAAAATCCGCCAAAAAAGCCGTAAAGGCCTTGGGCAATGTCAAATTGGTCACGTGTGATGTAACGGGCATCAACAACCAACTCAGCCAACAAGACCGACCAGCCCCCTGCCCGCCAAAGGATTTGTTAGCAGACGCCGATTTCACGGTATCGCTCAACCTAATCTCACAAATCCCCCTGTGGCCTCAGGATTATTTGACCAAACAAGGCAAGCATTCAGATGAGACCATAAACACCTACCTAAAAAGCCTCATCCAAAACCATCTGGACTGGCTAAAATCCGCCCCCGGAATAAAATGTGTGATCGGCGATCAGGAACAACAGCTGTGCAACAAAGGAAAGGTCTTCCACACCGAAGACACCCTCTTCGGCCTAGAACTGCCCCCGGCTGATGAAACATGGACGTGGAAAATCGCCCCAAAACCAATATGGGACAAATCCTGCGACCTGCAACACAAGGTTTGTGCGTTTCGGATTGAGTGAAATGCGCGGGCTAGGCCCTAGCCCGGTGTATCCACGACCATTTCCGGGTTAAGTAAGCAGTCCGCGTCCAATTTGGGCTTTCATCCAAAGCTAAGTCTATCTTTTTTGGCACCAAAATTGATACATCCCTATGAATGTATCTGGGTTCCTTTGTTCAAACTCTTTCCATAAAGAAAATGAGGATTGAGAGCTTTTATTTGGGTTGGATTTTTCAAATTTTTTCATCGTACTTTGGTCAGCGAATTCAAAGCCCAGAAACTTTAAGTTCAAGGAATTAAGCGCATCCTCAATTTGCGGCAAAGTAAAACGGTGTTCTTGAACATGAAACAGCAGGTCGCGACATTCACTCATACTGTAGAAATCTGCAAAATCAAGAAGTTTGGCTATCTCTTCATTTCCACATTCGGCCATCGTTATAATATCTTGTCTACATCTACGAATATCTTCAGGTGAGCGACCGTACTCTTTATCAGCAATAATTGAGCGGCCTTCTATAACACTTTGGCGAGCGGTCTCACTGTATAAACCTATCCTCATTATCCCCCCTGATTGCAGAAGCTTTGTCAGAACCTGCCACCCCGCCATTGGATCACCAAGATGATGAAGAACCCCTATACTTTCAATGAGATCAAACTTCTGCCCTATACTTCCAAGTTCCATGATATCCGCTTGTGAGTACTCAATATTTGAAATTTTGAGTTCATTTGTCTTTCTTAGTGAATGAGAAAGACTGCTTAAGCTCAGGTCCACAGCCAGTACAATTGTATTGGAAAACCTAGAAGCTGTTTGAATGGAATGCTGGCCTGTTCCGCAACCAGCGATCAAGACCTGAGGTGATTTAGGAAATTCACTTTCCTCAAGGTCAAAATGAAAGGGAAATTCCTGTAAAGTATCTTTGATGCTCTTTGCTTTAGTTTCAAGAGAAGTTTTAACCCACCGAGGGTATGGATTTTTCTCATATTGCTCCCGTACGGAATGAGAAACTGCGTCTTTTATAGGCGTTAAGCAGGGAATTTTAGAGCGTAGTGATTGCTCTTCTTTTGGCTCTGATATTTGCCTTTCAACAACTTCAATACTGTCATCTCCCCATTCGCAGTCTTGAATAGATTCGGCCCAAGAATATTCATGGAGTGGTTTGTACGCACCCAAAGTAACCAGAATAAATGGAGGTATATTTTGCCCGTTATTGAGCAAATCTATGACTTGTTGCTCTAGTGTATTTAGACCATTAATTTCTTCTTCTGATACTAAATATACGTACTCATTTATAAAGCATTGGAGTGCCAGAGCTGTAGAAAATGGCAAGGTCGCTACGTTAATATTGCCTTTAAGCGCATCTTTTTGCATACCTTGACGCAGTAATCTGAGCATTTTTTCAATTTCCAGATCCGAAATAGGGGCCAGTTTTAAAATTTCAAGAAAAAGTGGGAATTTTGAGAGCTGTATAGCCACATCTTCAAACGAAGTTGTTTTATCTAAATTGCCTGAAACCGTTTGATCAAAAAGCTTTGAAAATTCCGCGTTTTGAAAGAGAGCGCTCACAATTGGCTTAACGAAATTTGATGGACGGCCTGCTGCAGGGCGTTTCAGAAAATGTAATAAATCTCGATAAAGGTCGTCATCAGCAGACGTAAAAATAACCCCCTTTACGGATTGGCCAAAATTAGCCCAGAAACCATCATTTTGCGGATCATGAGATATTGCTTTTCTGAAACACTTCATTGCCTCTTCTGACAACCCCTGTTCCTGAAGGGCATTGCCAAGGTTACTATGCGCCGCAGCATAATCAGGATTGATCGTTAAGGCTCTGCGGTAGCTCACAACGGCATCATCGACGCTTCCTTGTTTTTGAAGCGCAATACCAAGGTTGTTATGCGCCTCAGCATAATCAGGCTTGACGGTTAAGGCTTTGTGGTAACTTGCAACGGCAGCATCAAGCCTTCCTTGCTCTTGAAGAGCAATGCCAAGGTTATTATGAGCCTCAGCATAATCAGGATTGATGGTTAAGGCTTTATCGTAGTTTGCAACAGCATCATCCAGCCTTCCTTGCTCCTTAAGTACATTGCCAAGGTTATTATACGCATTAGCATAATCTGGCTTGATGGATAAGGCCTTCAGAAAACGCGTAACAGCATCATCCAGTCTTCCCTGTTTCTTAAGTACATTGCCAAGGTTATTATGCGCCTCTGCATAGTTGGGATTGCGGATTATGGCCTTTTGAATCAATTCAACAGCAACATCATTTTTCCCCACCTGATGGGCAATCAGCCCAAGAAAATGTAGAGCAACGTGCTGATTAGGGTCCGTTTGTAAAATTTGTTGATAGATGTTTTCAGCTTTTTGCAATTCACCTGCATTGTGATGCTGCACAGCGAGCTCTAAAGCCTGTTGGATGCTTAGAGTTTTGTCTTGCATCAAGGGTGGCGGCGGCCGCTTCTTCGCGGCTTGCTTCGCCATTTTCTGATGACGTCGTTTTTCTGCTCTATTCATATTTTATTCAGTTCAATTAATAGTATTATTAGATTGCAATTACCGTGACAATTTACTTTATCCTCCTTTACGCCCCACAACAAATATCGTGGATACGCGGACCAAGTCTGCGCAGGATAGTAAGGGTAAATTTCCTAACACTCCGTAACATTAACCGCCAAGCCGCCTTGGCTGGTTTCTTTGTATTTGCTCATCATGTCTCGTCCGGTTTCGCGCATGGTTTTTATGACGTCGTCGAGCGAGACCAAGTGGGTTCCGTCGCCTTTTAGGGATAACGAAGCCGCGCTGATGGCTTTTACTGCACCCATTGCGTTGCGTTCGATGCACGGCACTTGGACCAAGCCGCCAATGGGGTCACACGTCATACCCAAATGATGTTCCAAAGCGATTTCGGCGGCGTTTTCCGCTTGTTCGTTGGTGCCGCCCAGCGCCGCGCATAGCCCTGCCGCCGCCATAGCCGCCGCCGAGCCGACTTCGCCTTGGCAGCCGACTTCTGCTCCGGAAATCGACGCGTTGTGCTTTATAAGCCCCCCAATTGCTGCCGCGACCAGCAAGATTTCGTGCACGCCTTCTTGGTCTGCGCCGGGGCAGAAATCTAGATAATATTGAATGACCGCGGGGATAATGCCGGCGGCTCCGTTCGTGGGGGCCGTGACAATGCGCCCGCCCGCCGCGTTTTCTTCGTTCACGGCCAACGCATATACGCTGATCCAATCCATCACCGTGTGGGGGTATTGGGTGTTGCTTTGGTCTTTCAATAATTTGTCATGGATACATTTAGCCCGGCGCTTGACGTTTAATCCGCCCGGTAAAATGCCTTCGGTTTTCATTCCCCGTTTTAAGGACCCCTGCATGGCGGCCCATACGGCGTCTAATTTGGCATCCAGATCATCTTTGACCGCCAATTCATTCGCGCGTTTCATATCGACCAGACGCATGTTGGCCTTTTTACCCATGGCCAACATGTCTTGGGCATTGGCATAGGCAAAGGGAATATCGGGGACTTCGTCTGGGGCTTTAAAGGATGCCAGTTCAGCCTCATCCATGACGAATCCGCCGCCGACCGAATAATAGGTGCGTTCAACGCTCACGTTTCCGTCTGCATCAAAGCCTAAAAACTTCATGCCATTGGCGTGACCGGGCAAGGTTTCACCGCCCAAAAACAAGATGTCCTTGGCTTGGTGAAAGCGTGCACGAGTACCGTTGGGCAACGTGACGGTCTTAATCAGCGACACGGCGCGCAACAGGCCTTCGACGGCATCCGGGTCCACGTTATCGGGTTTTAAGTCCAACAAGCCCAAAGCCACCGCCCGGTCTGTGCCGTGACCGATTCCGGTCAGCGCCAAAGACCCGTACAGTTTGACCTGTACATGAGCAACATCTTTGCCGTCCAAGCTGTGCAAAAACCGCCGCGCCGCAACCATGGGCCCGTTGGTATGAGAACTGGACGGGCCGATACCGACCTTAAAAATTTCAAAAACACTTAAAAACACTAACTCACCTTTACGCATGTGTTGTATCACTAGAGCTTCTTTATTAGCTCAGATTCAGTGGCGTTCAATACATATGTTCTTACTCATCGACAATTACGACAGTTTTACCTATAACCTGCTCCATTTTTTAGGCGACCAAGGGGCCGAGGTTGAGGTTCAGCGCAACGATGCCATAACGGCAGATCAAGCCGTAAATGGCGGATATGAAGGCATAATCTTGTCCCCCGGCCCGTGCGATCCGGATCAGGCGGGCATCTGTTTGGACGTGGTGGCTCAGGCTCCAAAAAATCTAGCTATTTTAGGCGTTTGCTTAGGTCATCAGGCCATTGGTCAACATTTTGGCGGCAAAGTCGTTCGGTGTCCGGTGCCCATGCACGGCAAGGTCAGCGAGATTCCCCATCAGGGCCAAGGCATTTTTAAGGGATTACCCAGCCCCCTGACCTGCACCCGGTATCATTCTTTGATGGTGCAAAAAGAAGGCTTTCCCAGCGACCTGACCATTACGGCGCAAAGTGCGGATGGCGTCATTCAGGGCTTAGAACACAAAACCCGACCGATTTTCGGTGTGCAGTTTCACCCAGAATCCATTGCATCGGAATATGGTCACGAACTTTTGCAAAACTTCATCGACATAGCGCGGAGCCCCAAATGAGCAACGATGCCTTAAAACCTATCTTAAATCAGGTCGCCGACGGCAAAGCCTTGAGCGCCGATGAAGCCGAAAACGCCTTTAACATTATTATGTCCGGCGACGCCACACCGTCACAAATCGCCGGGTTCTTGATGGCGTTGCGGGTGCGTGGCGAAACCGTGGATGAAATCACCGGGGCCGTGAAAATCATGCGCGAAAAGGCTTTGAAGGTCCAAGCCCCCGCCCATGCCATTGATATTGTCGGCACGGGCGGCGATGCGTCTGGCACCTATAACATTTCCACCGGGGCAGCGCTTGTTACCGCGGCCTGTGGTCTGCCCATTGCCAAACACGGCAACCGGGCTTTGTCGTCCAAATCTGGCACCGCCGATGTGTTGAGTGCCTTGGGCGTGAACTTAGAATGCGATATGGATTTGGTGAAACGAAGCATTTGGGAAGCCAACATCGGATTCCTGCTCGCCACCCGTCACCATGCGGCCATGAAATACGTGATGCCGACCCGTGTTGAAATGGGCGTGCGCACGATCTTTAACTTGCTGGGACCGTTATCAAACCCGGCGGGTGTCAAACGTCAATTAACAGGAGCCTTCAGCCGCGATTGGATCGTCCCCATGGCAAAAACACTGGGCAATTTGGGCTCGGAAATGGCTTGGGTTGTTCATGGGTCCGATGGTTTGGACGAAATCACCACCACGGGTAAAACATACGTGGCGCAAATTAAAGACGGTGAACTGACCGAATTTGAAATCACGCCTGCGGATGCTGGCTTGCCTGTATGCAAAGCCGAAGATTTAAAAGGCGGCACGCCTGAAGAAAACGCGGTGGCCATGCGCGCCATGCTGGGTGGCGAAAAAGGCGCGTTTAGGGACTGTGTGGTCTTAAATTCTGCAGCCGCCTTGTTGATTGCCGGGAAAGCCACGGATTTAAAACACGGCGCTGGGTTGGCCCAAGTTGCCATTGATTCCGGTGAAGCGGTGAAAACCTTAGAAAAACTGATTGAAATCACCAATGAGTGACGTTCTGGACGAAATCAACGCGTACAAACGCGAACACATCGCCGCGTGCAAAGAAAAACGCCCGATGATTGACGTGCAAACGGCGGCGCTCAAAGCATCGCCGCCGCGTGGTTTTATCAAGGCGTTAAAAGAAACTGTGAAAAGTGGACGTTATGGGTTGATTGCCGAAATCAAAAAAGCGTCCCCGTCCAAAGGCCTTATCCGCGAAGATTTCAATCCCCCCGAACTGGCCAAGGCTTATGAGTTGGGCGGAGCCACCTGTTTGTCTGTGCTGACCGATACCAAATATTTTCAAGGTTCTGACTTTTATTTGGCCCAAGCGAGAGCCGAAGTCTCCCTGCCCGTTCTGCGCAAAGATTTCATGCTGGACCCCTACCAAATCATAGAATCGCGCGCCATGGGCGCCGATTGCATATTATTAATCATGGCGTCGTTAAGCGACGATCAAGCGGCCGAGCTGGAACACGTGGCCCACACGTTGGGCATGGATGCGTTGATCGAAGTCCACAATGCACCGGAATTGGAACGCGCTTTGAAATTGAAAAGCGAACTGATCGGCGTGAATAATCGCAATCTGAAAACCATGGAAATCGACATCGCCACCACGGAACACTTGGCCAGCCTGATGCCCAAAGACCGTATCATGGTCTCGGAAAGTGGGCTGTTTACGCAGGCTGATCTGGACCGCATGGCCCGCGTTGGCGCAAACTGTTTCTTGATCGGCGAAAGTTTGATGCGTCAAGACGATGTCCAAACCGCCACCCGCACCATTTTAGGAAATTAAACTATGTCTGATTTCACACACATCGATAAAGACGGCAACGCAGTGATGGTCGATGTGGGGGCTAAATCCACTACGGAACGATCCGCCACGGCCCGTGGATCGGTCATTATGAACCCACAAACCCTGCAAAAAATCGTTGATCAGGGCTTTAAAAAAGGTGATGTGTTGGGCGTGGCTCAATTGGCGGGCATTATGGGCGCGAAAAAAACGCCGGACCTTATTCCCCTGTGCCATCCTTTGATGCTGACCTCGATTAAGGTTCATTTGACGTGCGACCCTGACCGCAATGCGGTGGATATCGAAGCCACCTGTAAACTTTCCGGCCAAACTGGCGTTGAAATGGAAGCTTTAACCGCCGTATCGGTCGCGGCCCTTACCGTTTACGACATGTGCAAAGCGGTTGATAAAGCCATGCACATCACCGATGTACGCTTGGTTCACAAAGCCGGAGGAAAATCCGGCGAGTTTAAGGCGGATTAACATGATTTCGGTTCAAGACGCGCTCGATCAAATTCTTTCAAATGTATCTGAAACCTGTGCGGAACAAGTGGCGTTGCCCAATGCATTGGGCCGGGTTTTGGCCGAAGACATCTTGGCCCGCCTAACCCAGCCCCGCACAGACGTATCGTCCATGGATGGCTACGCGGTTAAAGCTGGCGATACGCCAGACCTTAACGTGATTGGCGAAAGCCCCGCTGGTGGATGTTATGACGGTGAAGTCCTTGCCGGACAAGCCGTGCGCATCTTTACCGGAGCTCCGGTACCAAGTGGGGCCAACGCCGTGGTCATGCAGGAAAACACGACTAGGGATGGCGATCAGGTGACGATTAATGAGCCGGTATCATCGGGCAACTTTGTGCGCCCCGCCGGATTGGATTTTAAGACTGACGAAGTCCTCATCAAAGCCGGACGCACGCTCACCGCACGCGATTTAGGCCTCGCCGCCGCCGCAAATGTGCCGTGGGTATTGGTGCGCCGCAAACCGCGCATTGCCATTATTGCCACGGGCGACGAAGTGGTCATGCCCGGCGACCCTTTGGGACCGAACCAAATTGTCAGCTCAAATTCCGTGATGCTTTCAGCATACGTGAAATCTTTGGGCGCCGAAGTTTTGGATTTAGGCATTGCGCGCGATGACGAAGCGTCGCTCACCCGTCTGATGAAATCCGCGTCCCAAGCCGACATGTTGGTGACCATTGGCGGCGCCTCGGTCGGTGATTACGATCTGGTCAATCAGGTGTTGGGCAACGAAGGCGTGGATTTGGGCTTTTATAAAGTCGCCATGCGCCCCGGAAAACCTTTGATTTTTGGCAAACTGCACGGCACACCCGTTTTGGGGTTGCCCGGAAACCCGGTGTCTGTTGGCGTAACCGGAGCCGTATTTTTACAGCCCGTCCTCAAAGCCATGTTGGGTCAAGATACTGCCGCGCACATTCAAGACGCGGTTTTGGGGACTGATATTAAGGTCAATGACGTGCGCCAAGATTATCTGCGGGCGGTGTTAAAAGGCAACGTTGCGTCACCTTTTTCCAAACAAGACAGTTCAATGCTGGCCCGTTTTGCCGATGCTAACTGTTTGATCATCCGCGCACCGTTTGCTGACGCCGCCAAGGCTGGTGATGCCATCAAAGTCCTCATGCTGTAATGGACATCCGCGAATCCACGCCTGAAGACCAGCAAGGCATCTTAGATGTCACTATTTCGGCCTTTGGCGGCACCGAAGAAGCCCAATTGATCGAAGCTCTGCGTGAAAATGGTGACATTGTGCTGTCTATGGTCGCTGTTGAGTACGGTGAAATCGTCGCCCACGCCCTGTTTTCAGACCTTAAAGTGGTCTCAAATGATGGAAATACACCTATTTTTGCCGCCGCACTGGCCCCGATTTCTGTTGCCCCCACGCATCAACGCTTAGGTATTGGGTCAGAACTCATACGACAAAGCCTTGAAAAATGTGAAGAAATTGACATTGAGGCCGTATTTGTTTTGGGCGAGCCAAAATTCTATGCCCGTGTCGGATTCAACGCTGAAAAAGCAGAATGTGTAAAAAGTGCGTATTCCGGTCCTTATTTCATGGTTTTTGAGACAAAAAAGGGCGTTTTACATGATTTTGAGGGTGCCGCAGTCTATGCAGAGGCTTTTTCCGGCCTTGAGCAAAAATAGAGTTAATGTATAAAGCTTAAATAAGGTTCCGTGCGGATTAAACGTGAAAATAGCCCTTGACGATGAATGAGAACCAAAGTAGAACATAAGATATGTTTTTGTTTTGTTCTATTTTAGGAGTCGCGTCAAATGCTCACCAAAAAACAGTATGAACTTTTGGTTCTGATTGACCAACGCATCAAAGAAGTGGGTGTTCCGCCGTCCTTTGATGAAATGAAAGACGCGCTTGGTCTGAAATCAAAATCGGGCATTCACCGTTTGATCAGTGGCTTGGAAGAGCGTGGATTTATCCGCCGCCTGCCCCACCGCGCACGGGCTCTGGAAATTTTGAAACTACCGGAAAACTTACAAGACGACCAAGACGTTTCAAAGACCACTGCCGCAGAAGAAGAACCCGCAAATGTAATTAAGGGTAACTTTGGCGCCAAACCTCAAGAAGCAACCTCATCATCCGCCAGCACCGTTGATCTTCCCATGTTGGGCAAGATTGCTGCAGGCACGCCTATCGAAGCCATTTCCGACCCCACCCCGCCGCATATTGGCATTCCGAAGTCCATGTTGGGCCGGGGCGAACATTTCTGTTTGGAAATTGATGGCGATTCCATGATTGACGCGGGCATTTTTGATGGCGATACGGTGATTATCGAACGCACCGACCGTTCCGAAAATGGCGCAATTGTTGTGGCTTTGGTCGATAACGAAGAAGCCACGCTGAAATACATTCACACCCGCGCTGGAAAAGTGGCCTTAGAACCCGCCAACCCGGCCTATGAAACCCGCTTTTTTGGCCCCGACCGAGTACAGATACAAGGCCGCCTTGTGGGCTTGGTGCGCAAATATTAAGGCCTAGGCTTAACCTCGCGTTTAAGCACCCTAGCTTTAAGCACCCTAGCTTTAAGAACCCCAGTTTTAAGCACCCAAGGCCGATTACCTCGCAATTCGCGTACGGTTTCAACACGTACAGTTGCGTTTTCGGGTGAGCCTGTTTTGTTTTCTGTATTTATGAAATACAGCGCATGGGCGCCATTTTTCTTTAAATCTTGATAACGGATCACCAGCTTGGATTTGCACGCAAAATCCTCGCGGCCAAAATCATCTAACCCCACCAACACCTGAGCCTGTTCACAGTCTTCGCTTAAGGCTTCGGGAGTTTTGGCAAAAGCTATGGTTTGGCGCCCGTTCACATACAGACAACCCAAGGCATCACAGGCCAATTTAACCTGACTTGGCTTTTGGCTAAAGGATGGTTTTAAGTTTTTCCAATGGCCATCAGCAACCATAAGCCCCGCCCGACGCAACCAAACATCGCGTTCAAACTTTTTCGCCCGCAAAGTGGATACCGTATATCCTCCGGTCTGGGTTTTGGTCGCCACCAATTTTCCGGTGCTATCGATCAATACATCTGGCGAAACACTCCACAACATTGAACTCAAGCCCAAGGCGGCCATGGGCACGCCCAAAAACCGCCACCGCCCGGACCAAATGGCCACCCACAATCCACTTAAGCTGACCACCACCAATCCCCACAAGGGAAAGGCCGGAACGGCGCTTACGGCTCCGGGCAAATGGGCAACCCAATTCGCCGTCGCCAACACCACATCCACGCCCCAGCCCATGGGCGTTAAGCCCAGACTTTCCAAACCTAGCGGCATCAACGCATACGCCACCACAGCCCACGGCATGATCCACAATGCCGTGATCGGCACGGCGACTAAGTTTGCCAGCAACGAAAAGTCCGCAACCCGGTTAAAGTGAAAAGCCGCAAATACAGCGGTGGCCAGTCCCGCAACCAATGTGGTGATCGCGACACTGCCCAAATACCGCAAGGCGGCCCGTCCAACGCCATCAGATTTTGCGCGAAAAAAGCGGGTGCCGCGCAGACCTTCATAAACCGCAATCAACGCCACCACGGCGGCAAACGACAATTGGAAACTGGCCCCGGTCAGACTTTCAGGGGCCACCACCAAAATCACCAAAGCCGCCCACGCAACCGACCGCATGGATAAAGCTCGCCTGTCGAACAACACCGCGATAAACACCAAAGCAATCATCAAAAAAGCCCGTTGGGTTGGCACCGTGGCCCCCGCCAACAACGCATAAGCCCCGGCGCCACTAATCGCCACCAAAGCCGCCCATTTTTTGATGGGGTAATTTAAGGCCAAGGGTCCGATTAAGGCCAAAACAGCACGGATCATAAAAAAGACAATGCCCGAAATCAGCCCCACGTGTAGGCCCGAAATCGCCAACAAATGCGCCAAGCCGCTGGACCGCATATCTTGGAGCACGGATTTAGAAATCGCGCCCCGGTCTCCGGTCATCAGGGCCGAGGCTACGGCTCCGCTATCTCCACCCAAACTTTCCCTGACGCGCAGGCCAATGGTGCTGCGCAAACGTTCCAAAGCAAAACTTAAGCTTTCGAGTCCTTGGGTTGGGGCCAAACCCGATACATCAACCCGTCCATAACTAAAGCCAACCGCACCCAGCCCCCGAAAATAACTTTGGCGTTGAAAGTCGAACGCGCCCGGCGCCGCAGGTCTGGGGGGCGGACTGAGACTGGCGCGCATCCTTAACCAATCACCCGGTCCAAATTGGGGTTGTTTGGCCGACAAGGTGACGCGAATATTTTGCGGCGTTTGATCGGGGCGCAGGCGTTCGATTGTCAGATTATTTAAGGTCACGCGCAGGCCTTTGGGGCGGGCTTCGATGCGCACCACTTGGCCTTCGACCATCACCGCCGTAAATTCTTTTTGCAACACAGGGGCCGCGACCAACCATGTGCGAACACCCGATAATCCCACGCCCAAAACCACAAACGCCACGGCCCAAACCGCCATGGACGCACCACCAGAATGGGCGCGCAGCCCCCACGCGACAAAGCCTAATCCTGTAAAAGCCGTCCATGATATCCACAGTTCAGGTTCAAACGGCAAGGCAAAATACAGCCCTATACCGCACCCCAAAAGCACCGGCATCCACAAAGGCCAGCGTTCCCGGTCAGCAATAAGGGACTGGTAAAGCCAGATAAAAACCTTGAAATTCAGGATTTTCCTACCAATCTCAGTCATTTGCGCCTATTTATACCTTAACAATTCATCATTCACTCTGATTACACGATAAACTTTGAAAGAGAGCAAGCGGCTTACCATGACCGTCGTCACGCGCTTTGCGCCATCCCCCACAGGTTTCCTTCACATCGGCGGTGCTCGCACAGCCTTGTTCAACTATCTTTACGCCAAACATACGGGCGGTAAATTCCTGCTGCGCATCGAAGATACCGACCGCGAACGGTCCAAACAAGACGCCGTAGACGCCATCATCAGCGGCATGAAATGGCTGGGCCTAGATTGCGACGGTGATCCCATCAGCCAGTTTGAACGGGCCGGACGCCACGCCGAAGTTGCTCACGATTTATTGGCCCAAGGCAAAGCTTATAAATGTTATTGCACGCCCGAAGAATTATCAGCTCAACGAGCCACCGCCAAGGCCGAAGGCAAGCCCATGCGGTATAACGGAATGTGGCGTGACCGGGATCAAAGCGAAGCCCCAGATGGCGTTGATCCGGTCATCCGCATCAAAGCTGAACAAACAGGCGCAACCACGATCGAAGACAAAATCCAAGGCAGCGTCACCGTATCGCACGCGGAAATCGATGATTTTGTGATTTTGCGCGGCGATGGCACACCAACCTATATGTTGGCCGTGGTGGTTGATGATCATGACATGGGCATTACCCACGTGGTGCGCGGCGATGATCACCTGACCAATACGTTCCGCCAAATGCAGATTTACTCAGCCTTAGGGTGGGACAAACCAACCTTTGCCCATATGCCATTGTTGCACGGTGCGGATGGCAAAAAGCTCAGCAAACGACACGGCGCCTTGGGCATCGAAGCTTACCGCGACATGGGTTTTTTGCCCGAAGCGGTGAACAATTACCTGCTGCGTTTGGGGTGGAGCCACGGCGACGATGAAATCATTTCACGCGAACAGGCTATCGAATGGTTTGATTTGGGCGATGTGGGCAAAGGTGCCGCTCGTTTTGATATGGACAAGCTGACCAGCCTGAATGCTCACTATATCCGCGAAGCGTCCAATGATCGCCTAACCGACATGACCTGGCCGTTCATCGAAGAAAAACTTGAAGGCAAGACCTCAAGTGGTGGTCGTGATTGGGTTCTAAACGGCATGAACTCCTTAAAGGATCGGGCAAAGAATATGTTAGAACTTGCTGAAAGTGCTGAGTTTTACGCTAGGCCACGCCCCTTGGAAATGAACCCCAAAGCCCTCAAAATGTTATCTGAAGAGGGAATCGAGAACTTGAAACAATTCCGTGCTATATTATCGGATGTTACAGATTGGACAGGTGAAAACCTGAATGCTACGGCAAAACAATTTGGCGAAGACGCCGGCGTTAAAATGGGCAAAATCGCCCAACCCCTGCGCGCCGCCTTGACCGGAACAAATGTGTCGCCCGGTGTTTTTGAGGTTATGAGTATTTTAGGAAAAACGGAAAGTTTAGGGCGCATCGATGATGCCCTGAACGCCCAGACATTAAATAATTAAAAGAGGTCGTAATGCACAATAAAGAACCTGCAGAACATACATTTACACTCACCAATAACAAAACTGGCGAAAGCTGGGAATTGCCCGTATTTGAAGGCAGTGTAGGGCCGAGCGTCATCGATGTTCGTAAACTTTATGCCGAAACGGGCCACTTTACGTACGATCCGGGCTTTACCTCGACCGGCAGCTGCCAATCTGAAATCACTTATATTGATGGTGACAAAGGTGAATTGCTGTACCGGGGTTATCCGATTGCCCAATTGGCCGAAAATTCTGATTATGTCGAAGTTTGTTATGTTCTGATTTATGGTGAACTGCCCACCCAAGAAGAAAAAGACAAATTCGAACACCGCATCACCTATCACACCATGTTGCACGAACAACTGCACAGCTTTTTCCAAGGYTTYCGYCGCGATAGTCACCCGATGGCGATTATGGTSGGCGTGGTKGGCGCGCTGTCTGCGTTTTATCATGACAGYTTGGACATTTCYGATSCMAAGCACCGYTTTGTKGCKTCRACCCGCATGATTGCCAAAATGCCGTCGATTGCTGCCAATGCTTACCGGTATTCTCAGGGTATGCCGTTTGTATATCCGCGCAACGACCTGAACTATTCAGAAAACTTCCTATACATGATGTTTTCCAACCCGTGCGAAGACTATGTCATCAACCCGATCCTTTCCCGCGCCATGGACCGTATTTTGATTTTGCACGCCGACCATGAACAAAATGCGTCCACATCGACGGTGCGCATTGCAGGATCATCCGGCGCCAACCCGTTTGCGTGCATCGCGGCTGGTATTGCGTCCCTTTGGGGGCCTGCGCACGGTGGGGCGAACGAAGCCGTATTGAATATGTTGGGTGAAATTGGTCACAAAGACAACATTGGGGCCTTTATCAAACGCGCCAAAGACAAAGATGACCCCTTCCGCCTTATGGGTTTTGGGCACCGGGTTTATAAAAACTTTGATCCCCGCGCCAAAGTCATGCGCGAAGCCGCTCACGAAGTTTTGGGCGAATTGGGCATCGAACACGATCCCTTGTTAGAMCTCGCCATGGAACTGGAAAAGATCGCCCTAGAGGATGATTATTTCGTATCACGTAAACTGTATCCAAACGTGGATTTTTATTCCGGCATTATCTTCCGCGCCATGGGCATTCCCACATCCATGTTCACGGTGCTGTTCGCGGTCGCCAGAACCGTCGGTTGGGTCGCCCAATGGAACGAAATGATCGAAGATCCGTCACAAAAAATCGGTCGTCCCCGTCAATTGTTCACGGGCGCAACAGCTCGCGATTATGTGGCTATCGATAAGCGTTAAGGTCCACATTGATAGACTAAAAAACGGCGGCTTTCAAACGAGAGCCGCCGTTTTTCTTTGCTAAAAGCTACACGGCTCCCCATATAGTGACATTATGGACCGCACCGTATCGCCTTTGTCGTTTAGCCTCATCATCGTGCTCAGCTTGCTCTCGCTGGACTCCGATGCATCTTCGGATACGTTGAATGCGCTCGACCTCCCGTCCCCGATTGTGATCGAGTTGTTTACCTCGCAAAGCTGTTCGTCTTGTCCGCCCGCCGATCAGGTATTGGGCGAATTGGCCCAAAACCCGAACGTTATCGCACTGGCCTGTCATGTGACGTATTGGAATCATTTAAATTGGAAAGACACGCTCAGCCGCAGTTTCTGTACAGATCGGCAGCGGCGATATGCTTCTAAACGCGGATCAAGCCGGGTTTATACGCCGCAAATGGTGGTGAACGGCACGGCTGAATTTATCGGGTCACGGCGAAACCGTGTGGCCCAAGAAATCGACCGGTCGACGCCTGCGCTATTGCCCATCAAGATCAAGCAAACGACCAAAGGCACCTTAACCATCACCCTGCCCGCCCTTAAAAACCAAAGCCAGCCGTTAACCCTGTGGCTGATGCATTACCAAAGCCATCATACCCAAAGCATGAAATCGGGCGAAAATCGCGGCCGCACCATTGACTATACAAACGCCGTACAGGTTCAGGAAAAGGTCGGAATCTGGACCGGGGAAAGCAAAGTCATAACCTTGAACATATCAAGTAAGGTCCCCGCCCATGGTTACGCGGTGCTGGCTCAACAAGACGAGTTCGGGCCGATTTTAGCGGCGGGAAAGTTGCTTTTGTAACGGCTTATTTGCGTTCAATCAGCTCGATCTTATAGCCGTCCGGATCGACGATAAAGGCGATGACGGTGGTGCCGTGTTTCATGGGGCCGGGTTTTCTAGAGATGGTGACGCCTTCGGCTTGTAAGGCTTCGCAGGTTGTATAAATATTGGGGACGCCGACGGCTAAATGGCCAAACCCTGTGCCCATATCGTAGGGTTCAGATTGGTCCCAGTTGTGGGTCAGTTCCAAGACCGTTTCTGTGGTCTCGTCCCCATAACCGACAAACACGTTGGTGAATTTTCCTTCGGGGTAATCGGATCGGCGCAACACGCTCATGCCCAAATGCCGGGTGTAAAAATCGATCGACGCGTCTAAGTCTTTGACGCGGATCATAGTGTGCAACAGGCGATAATTACTCATGAAGATGTTTCCTTGTTAATGAGAGACAGCACAACATCGGCCGCGATTTGCCCCGGAGCCGCCCCCCCCAGTCCTAATTGTTTCATGGCTTTTTGGGCCGCCGTGATTTGCGCGATTTTAGCATTTTCATCATCAAATAATCGGGCGATTTCTCGGCTGAGGTTTTCCGCCGTGCAATTTTCTTGGATGAATTCTGGGATTGTTTCTTGGCCCAAGATGATGTTAATCAAATTAGCATACGGCGTTTTGATCACACGTTTGGCAATAAAGCCCGTCAACGCGTTAAAGCGATAGGCAATGACATTGGGCAGTCCCGCCATGGCCAGTTCCAAGGCCACGGTTCCACTCGCCGCCAAAGCCACGTTGGCGGCCATGAAGGCTTCGTTTTTTTCGTCGCCGCGCACCACCAAGACGTCCACGGCCCAGTTTGCACTGAGTTCCCGCACCCGGTCTTCGACATGGGCCACAGTGGGAATCACCACCTGTAAATCGGCAAATTGCGGGGCCAGTTTTGAGACCGTTTCGCCAAACACGCCCATCAATTTTTCGACTTCCCCCATGCGGCTGCCGGGCAAGACCATCAACAATGGAACGTCTTTGGCGATCACATGGCGGGTACGAAAGCCTTCGCCGTCCGCGTCCTGAATATGTGTTYCAACAACCGGATGCCCGACAAAGGTGGCGGCCAGACCTTCTTTTTCAAAATACGGCGGCTCGAACGGTAACAGGCACAATAAGTGATCTAAAAAACCCGCTACTTTTTTGGCCCGGCCCGGTCGCCACGCCCAAACGCTGGGGGCGACATAGTGCACTTTGGGGACTTTTACGCCCCGTGATTTGAGCTTTTTTATGACCCGAAAACAGAAGTCAGGGGCATCGATCGTAACCAACACATCAGGTTTAAGGCGTTCAACTTCATGTGCAGTTTCATTGATCCGCTTTAGCAACAATGGCAAACGGGGCAGCACTTCAAAGACCCCCATTACGGCCAAATCTTCCATGGGGAACAGGCTGTTAAGGCCTGAAGATGTCATTTCCGGTCCGCCTACGCCTGCAAAGCGGATTGATCCTTTCGCTTTTGCATCAATTGATTTCATCAGGTTAGCACCCAACAAATCGCCAGAACTTTCCCCCGCGATGAGAAAGATCAACGCAGTATCTGAGGCGTTGCTCATGGGCGGACTCCAACCAAAAACAATCCAGCAGCATCGGCGGCTTTGATCACCGTTTTTCGGTCAATAATTAAGGATGCCCCGGCTTCGATGACAATGCCACTGAGGCCCGCTTTTTGAGCATTTTCTATGGTTTTAAGGCCAATGGTGGGCAAATCAGCCCGTTTATCTTGGGTAGGCTTGCACATTTTCGCCAACACACAGCCATTCGCACGGGCCTCACCAAACAGGCTTTTTAATAAAGCATCGGTGCCGGAACGATCTTCTAAGGCAATTATTTCGGTGCCAGAGGTCACGGCAGCCTGGCCCTTATCCTGCGCCCCTAAATCCAAGGCATTTTGCGTGGCAAATTTTATGCTCAACGTATCATCGTCATTGGGGTGAACGTTACCCAATACACCTTCGGGGGTCAGCAATTCTGGTAAGACTTCATGCACGCCGACAAAAGGAAAGCCTTCGTTGGTTTCTAAATCTTGGATAATGGCCCGCAACAATCCGTCGTCGCCTTGGTTTATGACACCATTGGCGATGACTTTAAGAGCCTTGGCATCGGGCATCAATTGCATGAGGCTCGGTTTGTTAATCTTGCCGGCCATCACCAATTGATCAACATTGTTGGCGTGAAGCAGTTTGATCGACTTTCCGGCTTTGCCCATGCGCACCCAAGCGTGATCCACGCCTGCGACCGTTTCTTTATCGCACTGGTCTAAAAAAGCGATGACAAACACCGGACGATTTGTGTTTTGACAAGCTTTGATCAACAGGCGGGGCAACGCTCCCCCGCCGGCTAAAATTCCAAGTTTTTTGAGCTTAGGCAACGTCTTCCATTTTCGGCTGACAAACCGCACGCGAACTGGACGACGAAATGAAATCAACGATTTCCATAACCGGTTCAACTTCACTGAACATTTCGGCAACGTCTTTGACGCGTTCTTCCATGGTGCCTTCTTGGGCAAACAGTAACCGATAAGCATTGCGCATGGAATGAATGGTATCGCGTTTAAAGCCCCGGCGGCGCAAACCCACAAGGTTCAACCCAGAAAGATGCGCACGGTTTCCGGTGACCGTTGCATAGGGAATGACATCGTTTTCAACGCCACTCATACCGCCCAACATGGCGTGCCGACCGATGCGCACAAATTGGTGCACGGCGCTGAGCCCGCCAATGATCGCAAATTCACCGACTTCGACGTGTCCGGCCAAGGTCGCATTATTGACCAAAATGACATGATCGGAAATCATGCAATCATGCGCCACGTGCGAGCCCACCATAATCAGGCAATTGTTGCCAACTTTGGTCAACAAGCCGCCGCCTTCGGTGCCGGGGTTCATGGTTACGTGTTCACGGATGACATTGTTACAGCCAATTTCCAAACGCGAAGCTTCACCGCTGAATTTCAAATCCTGAGGCTGAAGGCCGATGGACGCAAACGGGAAAATATGGGTATTGGCGCCARCAGAAGTATCACCGCCAACCACCACGTGGCTGTCGAGCGTTACACCGTCACCGAGCACAACTTGAGGTCCGACCACACTGTAAGGGCCAATCGTGACGTTATCGCCCAGTTGTGCGCCGTCTTCGATAATTGCTGTTGCATGAATGTTGCTCATATCAGCGATCCCGGATCATGGCAGAAAAGGTTGCTTCGGCCATCAAAATGTCGCCAACGCGGGCTTCGCCCTTAAATTTATAGATATTGCGGCGTTGTTGTTTCAACGTCACCGTAATGTCCAAGGTATGTCCCGGAACGACAGGTTTGCGAAAACGAGCTTTATCGACGGACATGAAATAAACCAATTTTCCTTCGGCTTCTTCTCCCAATGTTGCAATCACCAAAACGGCAGACGTTTGGGCCATGGCTTCGATGATCAACACACCGGGCATAATAGGATGATCGGGGAAATGGCCCTGAAAATGAGGCTCCGCAATGGTGACATTTTTCACCCCAACAGCGCTTTCGCCCTTCACAAGGTTTTTCACATTGTCGATCATCAAAAAGGGATAGCGATGGGGGATCATTTCCATGATCCGGTTTACGTCAAGAACTTCATCAGAACTCATTATTTAGATCCCTTTTTAGGTTTTATAAGACGCCGAACGGCGGCCAATTGACGCCAATATTCTTTTGCCGGAAATGCCGGAGACCCGGCAACGGTTTCGCCTGGTCCAACATCGCGCATGACACCACTTTGTCCAGCTATTCGCGCTCCGTCACCGATGTTTAAGTGCCCTGCAATACCCGCAGCGCCCCCCATCATGACATAATTGCCAACTTTTGTGCTGCCGGAAATGCCGCTTAAGGCGGGGAACAAACAGCCGTTACCAACTTGAACGTTGTGGCCAATTTGCACCATATTATCAATTTTAGTCCCAGAACCAATGACCGTATCAGGCCCCGTCCCCCGGTCAATACAAGCGTTCGCCCCAATATCAACATTGTCTTCTAAACGCACGATGCCCAGTTGGGGGACTTTAATGTGATCAGCACCCGGCGCAAAACCAAATCCGTCTTGACCAAGACGTGCGCCCGGATGAATAACACAAGCCTTGCCCATGACCGTAAATTGAACCGTAGTATTGGCCCCAATCCAGCACCCGTCACCCATTTTAACATTATCGCCAATCGTCGCGTTTGCCCCGATGGAACAGTTTTTACCAATTTGAACATTGGCGCCAATGACCGCGCCTGCAGCAACTTCGCAACCTGCGCCCAGGCGCGCCGTTTCATCAATATGAGCTGCCCCATGAATACCATTGTCTGGTTTATGGCTGTAAATCGTTTGGGGATAAAAGGCTTGGGCCACGCGCGCGTAAGCCCGGTAAGGCTCAGCTGTGATCAACAACGCCATGTTTTTCGGAGCACGTTCTGCAAAGGCTTGATCCACCAAACAGGCTCCGGCGTTGCTGGACTCAAAAGCAGACACATACAGTTTGTTTTCCAAAAAACTGATATGATCGCTGGTTGCGGTTTGCAAAGGTTGCACATCTGTAATCATTGAAGATGGGTCGCCACCTTGCAACGTCGCCTTTGCAATATCGGCAAGATCGGCTAGAGAAATTGAGCCCGCATTGTCAAAAAAATCTGGGTTAGCCATAACGAATGCTTTCCCTCTTATTTTCCAGGTAGCGTTATAACGACATTGGGTAATTCTTTATTCAATGTCTTCAGGACTTCAGCACTGATGTTGTAAGATTCTGCCGCGAAAATGGTCGCATTAATGGGCAACACCAAAGACACTTGATTGGCTTCGGCATATCTTCCAATAATTTCAAGCATTTTAGATGTCAGTTGGTTGTTCGCCCCAATCACTTTATCATTCATAAATTTTTGCGACTGTTGGCGTTTGGTTTGAAAAGCGACAACACGTTGTTCATATTTTTTGCGTTCGGCAACAAAGGCATCTGGGGCAAGCAAAGTACGTTTGCGGGCCAATTCAGCATTGGCTTCGCGCAGGGTTTTTTCTTCCCCCTGTAATTGCGCCATCATGATCTCTTTAATTTTTAAAAGCTGAGCTTTAATGCCTTTGGTTGCCTCTGCATTGGCGCGAATGGCGGTAATGTCCACAGTCACTATTTTCAAGGCGACATTACTTTGCGCAGAAGCCGTATGGGGCATTGACGCCATAGCTAAACCCAAAAAGGCAACAACAACCATTCCAGTTTTTTTAAGGCTCAAAATCATATCCTTTATATTTTACTTAAAATTGCGTACCAAAATTGAAACGAATGCTTTCCAACTCATCATGATCTTCTTTCAAAAAGGCTTGGCTGAAGTCAATACTGATCGGACCAACCGGAGACACCCAAGTTATCCCTAAACCAGCAGCCCCACGCATGGAACCCACGTCTAAAACAGTCGCCCCCGATGGGTTAACCGTTGTTACACTACCCACATCGGTGAACATCTTGCCGGTAATGCCCATTTCCTTTGGTAAGCCCAAGGGTACAGAAAGCTCTAAGCTCCCGGTATACATAAATTCACCGCCCAAAGAATCTTTGGTGCTGCTGTCACGTGGGCCAATGCCTGAATCGGCAAAACCACGCAGGTTACCGCCCCCAACGAAGAAACGATCCAACAGATTAACATCTTCCCCAAGTCCCGTGATGACGCCAGCCTTGGCCGAAGAACCAAGCACCCAGCCTTCGCTGATGTTTAAATAATGCTTTCCGTTAAAAGAGTTGCGAAGGAAATAGGTATCTCCGCCAAGTCCAGCAAGATCATTTCTCATCTGAAGGAAATAACCTTCTGTCGTATTGCGCGCCGTATTGCGACGATCAAACGTTAAAATCTGGCCTAAAGAAGAAACAATCGAACTTCCTTCTTGGTTTTTAATATAGACCGAGGCATCCGTTGAAACATTCGAAACCTTGGTCGATTTAAGGGTGTAAATCCAATTTTGGTTCAAGTCTTTTGATATAGGATAGCCCACCCGCAGATTAATACCGGAATTTTGCGAGTTAAACGAGCTCTGGGTCTGAAGGTTTGTTGAACTGTGATACACATCAAAACCAGCCGAAACTTCTCGGTTCATAAAATAAGGCTCGGTAAAGCTCAAATCGATTGTGCTTTGATTTTGCGCAATGCGCATGGTTAGCCCAAGATTTTGCCCTTTGCCCAACAAGTTACGTTCTTTGATTGAAAATTCAACCATGGCCCCTGAACTTGTTGAATACCCGGCACCCACAGATAAAGATCCGGTAGATTTTTCTTGCACGTCAATATTGATCACGGCCTTATCCGGAGCCGAACCTTCAACCTGTTTTGCGCTTACCTTTGTGAAAAAATCTAGATTTTCGATGCGGGTAATGGATTTACGAATTTTGGAGCCGACAAAAGCGTCGCCTTCGGCAACACGAAACTCACGGCGAATAACTTCATCCAAGGTCCGCACGTTTCCGGTAACATTGATGCGTTCAATAAAGACCCGCGGGCCTTCTTCGACGTTAAAGGTGAGGTTGATCAACCCCGCGTCACGATCACGGTCAACCTTAGGCCGCACATCGGTAAAGGCATAGCCCAAGTCCCCGGCGGTGGTGGTTAAAGCATCAACGGCAACGTCAACAATGGTTGAATCGTACCAGTCCCCGGTGGGGATCTTAATCGTATTTTGCAGATCTTCGGCTTTAAGGTCCCGCATATTGGCGTTCAGAGTGACTTCGCCAAATTTATAGCGTTTGCCTTCTTCTACCGTAAACGTAATGAAAAACTGTGAACGATCTGTGGTGAGTTCGGCTTGGGCTGAAAGCACTTGAAAGTCAGCGTAACCATTTTTCAGGTAAAAACGCCGCAAAAGTTCGCGGTCAAAGGTGATGCGGTCAGGATCATAGGTGTCGTCCGATGATAAAAAACGATACCAACGGGTTTCGCGTGTTCTGACGATTTCACGCAAATCACTGTCGTCAAAGGCTTTATTACCCACAAAACGAATATTTTGCACTTCGGTCAAGGTGCCTTCACTGACTTCATAAACCAAATCAACACGGTTTTGCGGAAGCTGGATAATTTTTGGTTCAACCGATACCGCAAAACGACCGCTGCGTTGATACAGGGTTTGAATGCGGTTCACATCATTTTGAACTTTGGTGCGTGTATAGATCACACGCGGCTTAAGAGAAATTTCCGACATCAATTCTTCGTCTTTAAGGCGCAGGTTGCCTTCAAAAGCGATGCGGTTAATGACCGGGTTTTCTGTGACGTTGACGACTAAGGTTGAACCATCTTGATAAAGACGGACATCGGCAAAAAGACCCGTCGAAAACAAGGATTTCAACGACCGATCAATGCGTACGGCGTCAAAGGCATCGCCTTCGCGCACCAAAAGATAGGAGCGCACCGTTTCCGCATCAACACGAGCAACGCCTTCGACGGCAATGGCTTCAATAAATTCAGCGTCTTGAGCCTGTACATTCGTGGGCTGCATCGATAGCACCCCCACCA